>JBOGMA010000641.1:0-4710 GCA_050746465.1 Acidobacteriaceae bacterium | reverse complement strand
GACGCATTCCTCTTCATTACCGACCGCAAAAAAGATCTCCTGAAAACCTCCGGCGGAAAAACTATCGCCCCTCAGGCCATTGAAAACAAGCTTAAGGCGAACCGCCTCGTCAATCAGGCCGCGCTTGTCGGCGACCGTCACAAATTCGCCTCCGCTCTCGTCTCTCCCAACTTCACCGTGCTCGAAAGCTGGGCCGCGGAGCATGGAATCACCGCCCCAACGCGCCGCGATCTGGTCGCCAACCCGCGCGTCGTCGCGCTCTACCAGGACATCGTCGACAACGTAAACGCCACGCTCGCAAACTTTGAAACTATCAAGCGCTTCCAACTTGTCCCCGAGGAGTGGTCGATGGACAGCGGCGAACTCACTCCCACGCTGAAGCTCAGGCGTCGCGTCATTCTCGACCGCTACGCACCGGACATCGCCGCCTTCTACGCCGACGAGGCTTCGGCCAAAGCTGAAACATCTGTGGCGAACTAAGGCTCGGATGTTTTTGCGATAATGGAGCCCGCTTCCGGAAAGGAGTTTCGCCCAATGAAATTCTGCTCCTACCGATTCAGTATCCTTCCCATCACATTGCTCCTCGCCGCTTGCGGAGGCACCGCCGGTACACAAACTACCGGCGCCAATAAAACAACCGCCACCCCCGTCACAAAAGAAACTCTCATCTGGAGCGACGAATTCAACGGCGCAACCGCTCCCAGCGCGCCCGACCGGCTGAACTGGACCTATGACACCGGGGCAGGCGGCTGGGGCAATCAGGAACTTGAGACCTACTGCGCCTATGGGTCCGCCACCGCGCCCTGCGACCCCAAAAACCCCAACGCTTATGTCGGAACTGACGGCTATCTGCACATTGTCGCCAGCAACCCAGCCAGCAACGTCTACACATCCGCCCGTCTCAAAAGCCAGGGCCTGCAGAGCTTCCAGTACGGACGCATCGAAGCCCGTATCAAGATGCCCGAAGGCCAGGGCATGTGGCCCGCATTCTGGATGCTAGGCGACGACATCAACACTGTTCAGTGGCCTGCATGCGGCGAGATGGACATCATGGAGAGCATCGGCAAAACACCCAACACCAACTATGGCTCCATCCACGGAACCGGCTTCACCGGTACGGCTGTCGGAACCGCATACAACCTGCCCAACAACCAGAAATTCGCCGACGGCTTCCACACATTCGGCATTCTATGGTCCCCAAAGCTGATCAAGTATTACGTCGACAGCCCCACCAACGTCTACGCCACCTACACCCCGGCCAGCCTCCCGCAGGGAGCCGTCTGGCCGTTCGACTCAGGTAAGCTTTTCTTCATCCTGAACGTAGCCGTAGGCGGAGCGTGGCCCGGCAACCCAGATAAAACCACAGTCTTCCCGCAGCAAATGCTGGTGGATTATGTTCGCGTTTACGCCGAGCCGCCACAATAGCTGGATACCCCGACGCCTCAAACTGGAATCTCACTTGACTGGCATCTCAGGTATGTAGAACACTCATTGCCGCAGTCTTAGAAAGGTATTTTTGGGGGAAAACTATGTTCATCATCTGGTGGATCATCGTTGGCCTGATCGCAGGCTGGATCACAGGCAAAATCATGAAGGGTAGCGGCTATGGCGCGCTGATGGATATCGTCATCGGCATCATCGGCGCCATCATCGGCGGGTTTATCATGCGGAGTTTGGGCTTCGCCGGCCATGGAGGAATGATCTACACCATCATCATTGCGGTGGTTGGAGCCGTCATCCTTACATTCATCCTGCGATTGTTCACCGGGAAAAAAGCCAAGGCGTAGCAGGTACCCCCCGCGCTGCTTATCGCCCGCTCGATCCAAACCCTTTGCCGCCGCGATCGCTCCCCGCAAGCTCTTCGACCACGGATACCTTCAGGTGTGTCCGGGCCTCAAACGGAGACATCTGCGCAATCTTGTCCCCCTTGTGAATCGCAACAGTCACGTCCGAACGCTCCAGCAAAACGTCCGTCACCGCCCCGTTGCCGTCGCGAACCGCGCGCAAGGAATAACTCGGTTGATTTACATTGATCAGGCACACCAGAATTTCGCCGCGATAGCCCGCGTCAATGCGCCCTCCCGCATAGGTCACGCCCCGCGCGGCCATTGACGACCGGTCCCCCAGAATAAATCCGCATCCGGGAGGTCCTTCCACCGCGATACCCGTGCGCACTTTCACCGGAACTCCGGGTTCAAGCACGACGTCTTCAATCGAATAGAGATCGAAGCCCAGATCGCTGCCCGCATAGGCAACCGTGGGTGCCTGAGCTTCAGGGTTGAGTAGTTTAACTTTCAGCATTCTCTCGATTGTATCGAGTTACTTGCCCGCAGCCTCTTTCTTCTGCTTTGCCCAACGGCGCTTCTGGGCCGCCGCAATTCGCTGCCGTGCTTCCGCGCTCAACACACGCTTCTTGCGAGGCTTGCCGCCCCGACCTGTCAGGCCGGAAACCACACTGCTCCCGCCTGCGCTCTGAAGCAATTTTCTTACCTGCTGAAGCTTGCTGATCTCTTCATCGATCGCTGCAACAATTCGTTCATGGCTCATTGTTTACCGTCCTTACTCTGTATTTGTTTCAAAAAAATCAACTTAAGGGGAACGACGCAATGCAGGTTATTCATCCACTATGATGCCAGGCAGGAGCAAGCGAGCCTCATAGGTTACTTAATAACGTACTCATACATCCCGTTTTGCGCAAGTGAGACAATGGCAAAACTTTGCTTACTTTCCCAGTTCGTAAGAAGAAGAGGTGCCTCGGATAACTTCGGATGGTTTCTCAAGAGATACCGTGAAAAGTGAAAAAGGCATCCCTGGGATGCCTTTTTCACTCATGAGATTTACGACCTACGGTTACGGCAGATAGTAGCGAAAAGACGTCTCGAAGATATTGTCCGTACCCTGCGCTCCGCCGCCTGGATTGGTTGCAGTGCCTGTGCCGGACCAGAGGTTCCGCGTAAAGCGGCTGTACTGAATCCCCTGGCGAAGTTTACCCTTTGATCCGGAATAGAAATTGAACCAGTAACCAACGGTGCCTTCCTGCACATCCTTGTTGTTTCCCGCGCAGGTCCCGGTTGAACCGGGATTGTAGGAGCCGTTGGGCACAGCCTCCGTTTTGCAGCCGCTCATGTTAGCGGTGTAGAGTCCATATCCGGCATTGCCGTGGATGTCCCGCCCCACATAGTCGCCGCCATAGTTCGTGTAGATATTGAGCCGCTTATTGGGATTGAACTCCAGCGTACCCAGCGCGGAGAAGGTATGCAGAGGAGAAATCTGACCATCGGGTTTGAAGGTGATGTCCCCGATCGTGGAATCGCCATAGCGTCCCGTACCGTCGCCGTAGAGTCCCTTCAGCCCGAGAATGATGTGCTTTGCCGCAAGCGGTACACGGAAGCCGCCGCCGATGCCGCCGCCTACGGTGGTGTCGTTATAAGCTCCGGCGGAGCTCGACGGCGCATTAGGATAAACACGGTTACGGAAGAAGCGGGCAATGCCAAACAGCTCATAGTGTCCCCAGCCCGGCTCCCACGCAATTTTGGCGATCATGTCGGGAGCAAGATTATAGGAATAGTTCGCAGTCGAGTTATAGAGCCCGCCGCCGGCTCCGCTTTGGCCAAGCGTCTGGTTGGCAGGATTGCTGCCCCCCGGGAGTGTTTGGGCGTTTTCCGCCGAAGCCCCGATCCAGAACTTGTTGCCGAAGTCCTTGGTCACGCGGAAACCATACTGGCGTGCCCATACGAATCCGGCGGTGTACTGCGGATCGATCGTGCCCGGCAGCACCTCGGTCCCGTTCTCCAGCCCCTGCGTGGTTTCCGTGGCGAGCGACCACATCTGGCCTCCGGTAAAGCTCCAGCCGTCGCGCAGCGCGGCCTGCGCCCATATCTGCCGCTGGCGCATGACATAGCTGTTGCTCTGGTTGTTATTGGAGGTAATCCCCGTGCCCAGCCAGTCCATTTCGTAGTAGCCAGTCAGCTTCATGTTGGCGAGCTTGCCGGTGGCCTTCAATGCCAGGCGCGACTGGCGGCCCGATCCGAAAAACTCGCTCATCTGCGCCTGGTCCGAATTCTCCAGCGGAATGCCTGTAAACGGCGTGTTGATGCCTCCGCCCGTTGCAGCGCTGCGATATACGGTGGCCGCCTCAATAAAGCTGCCCTGCGGCGAGAGAGTAACGCCCTTGTAGTGGATCGCGTCAGGATGCTCGATTTCAGTTGTGAGCTTCACCTGCTGTGTCTGCAGCGCTTTGGAATTGCTCTCTTGAAGCTGCCGTTGCAGGCGATCGATCTCCGCCCGCTGCGAATCCATTGTCTGGCGGAGGTTCTCGATCTGTGCCTCGATTGAAGACGCGTCCGTGCTCTGGGGCCTGCTTTCTGTTGTGCCCGCGTCCTGGCTTGCGGTCTGCGCATGTCCGGCAGCCATGGTAGAAACCAGCAGCAGACCCGCAATGGCCTTCCAACTAAATCCCATTTGTATCTCCTTGAGAAAATTCATTTCCCTAAGGAGAGCTTGTCATTCCAACTTGAAAATTCTGTAAATACTCTGTGAATAACTGATGAAGATGGCCAGGAGAAATGGGACTTAACCGGATCTTATCGCCGCACCGCCATGGCAGCCACATAAGCCGCCCCGAAACCATTATCGATATTCACCACGCACACATTCGGCGAGCAGGAGTTCAGCATCCCCAGCAGTGCGGTCAACCCACCAAACGCCGCG
>JBOGMA010000640.1:0-3521 GCA_050746465.1 Acidobacteriaceae bacterium | reverse complement strand
AACCTTCGTGGACAAGGCACGCTCAGCGAAGAAAACATGCAGGAGGCGCTACGCGAAATTCGCGTCGCTCTGCTCGAAGCCGACGTCAACCTGAATGTCGTCAAGGAGCTGATCGAGCACATCCGCGTCAAGGCGCTGGGGCAGGAAGTGCTGACCGCACTTTCCCCGACGGAACAGGTCATCAAGATCATTCGCGACGAGCTGATCGCGATTTTGGGTAAGGACACGGCACGGTTCCAGTTTGCGTCGCGGCCGCCGACGGTGATTTTGATGGCCGGGTTGCAGGGCTCGGGGAAGACAACCACGTCGGGCAAACTGGCAGCGTGGCTGCAAAAGGGCGGGCATCGCCCCATGCTGGTATCGGTAGACGTGTATCGCCCCGCCGCTCGCGAGCAGCTCAAAGTTGTGGCCAACACAGTGAAGGCCAAGATTTACGAAGGCGATACTAAGGGTGAGCCGGCGGGGACTCCGTTGGTGGAGCGGCTGGCGAAAGAGGCTCGCCGCGAAGCGATCAATACGGGCTGCGACACGCTGATTGTGGATACGGCGGGCCGTTTGCATCTGGATGCCGACCTGATGGATGAGATGGCGAAGCTCAAGGCCCTGCTTTCGCCGCAGGAAATCCTGTTTGTTGCCGACGCCATGACCGGACAGGACGCGGTCCGGTCTGCCGAGGAGTTTCACAAGCGCCTGGCGCTTACCGGCACCGTGCTCACCAAGATGGACGGCGATGCGCGCGGCGGTGCGGCACTCTCCATCCGCCATGTCACCGGCCAGCCCGTGAAGTTCATCGGCACGGGCGAAAAGCCGGACGCGTTTGAGCCGTTCCATCCCGACCGCATCGTGGGCCGCATTCTCGGCATGGGCGACATCATGACGCTCATCGAAAAGGCCGAAGAGAACCTGGACCGCAAGAAGTCGGAAGAGTTCGCGAAGAAGGCGCTGAGCGGGGATGGATTTTCGCTGGAGGACTTTCGCGATCAACTGCGGCAGATTCGGAAGCTCGGCTCACTGCAAAGCATTATGAAGATGCTGCCCTCGGTAGGGCCCTTCAGCGGCATGCAGCAGATGGCCGGGCAGGTGGATGAAAAGCAGTTCGTGCGCATCGAAGCGATCATAAACTCGATGACTCAGAAGGAGCGGAATCATCACGAGATCATCTCCGGCAGCCGGAGGAAGCGCATTGCCAACGGATCGGGAACCACGGTGCAGGAAGTGAACCAACTGCTGCGGCAATACGCGCAGATGCGGAAAATGTTCAAGGGCGTGGGCAAGGGCGGGATGCTGCAGCGCCGCGCCATGGGCATGCTGGGCGGGATGAAAGGAATGCGATAAAGCGCAGGTGGGGTATAATCAAGCTAGCTTAAGCTAGCTTAAGCTAGCTTAGCGAGGAGGCGCGCCGACAATGCTGGAAGTAGGGGCTTTCGAAGCCAAAAATACTCTCGGGGCTCTCCTCGACCGCGTGGAACACGGCGAGGAAATCATAATTACCCGACATGGTAAGCCGGTGGCGCGCATGGTTCCTAACGCAGCGAGAATCGATCGCGACCAGGCCCGCGAGGCCATGGACCGGATAAGAAAGCGCGCTGCAAAGTTCAAATCAACTGTGTTCGATTGGGAAACATTCAAGGCCGACCGTGACGCGGGCCGACCATGAGCCTGGTTCTGGACAGTTCAGTTGTGATTGCGTGGGTGTACAACGACGAAAGTACACCCGCCGTCAAAGAAATTGAATCCCGAGTTCTCCAGCATGGCGCCTTCGTTCCATCTATCTGGCGCCTGGAAGTGGCTAATGTGCTTGAAATGAGCGTTCGGAAGCGCCGTAATAATTCCGCTTTCCGAAATGCCGTTCTCGCCGACCTCGCGTTGCTTCCAATTACTATCGACCCAGAAACTGAACGTCAGGCATGGGGACCGATACTAACCTTGGCCGAGCAGCATCGACTCACGTTGTACGATGCGGCGTATCTTGAATTGGCGATCAGGCGCGGCTTGGCGCTTGCTACCCTCGACAAAGACCTCCGTTCTGCGGCTCGCAAGGAAAAGGTCGTCCTGCTAGGCGTCTAATTTACGATATCGGTATGCCCCACCTTCAGGACCAGCTCGACGAGATTACGGCCAACACGCGGACGCTTGTGCAGCCGGAGCGGCTGGCCATCAGCGAGCGGGCGGTTGAAGACCTGTTCGCGACGGGTATTGAGCAGAAGATTTTGCCCGTCGGCGCGAAGGCTCCCGAATTCTCTCTCACCGACTCCACCGGCCGATTGGTAAAGCTCCAGGACCTGCTGGCGTTGGGACCCGTGATTCTGAATTTCTTTCGAGGCCGCTGGTGCCCATACTGCGTAACGGAACTGGAGACATGGCGAGACCTTTATCCCGCGGTGCGCGAACGGGGCGCGCTGATTGTGGCCATCGCGCCGCAGACAGTTCGGCAGAGCGACTTCATGCAAGGCCAGCACGAGATTCCCTTCCCTCTTCTGAATGATGATGGGTGCAAGTATTCCGAGATGTTCGGATTGGTCTACACCATTCCTCCCTATCATCAGCAGCATTACCGCAGCGTTCTGGTGAACCTGCCTTTCGTAAACGGAGACCAGAGCTGGAAGCTGATCCTTCCGGCTACCTATGTGGTCAATAGCGACGGCACCATTTTGTTCGCAGAAGCACACGCGGATTTTCGAGTGCGCCCCGAGCCTGACGAAGTGATGCGATATCTGCCTGTCCGGCGTTGAACGATCATGAAGCGAATCCTGTGGCTTGCTGTCCGGGTGGCGCTGACGGTTCTGGTCGCTGTTTATCTCATTGACTGGGGCGTGCTGCGCGTACGAACAGCGCGCGGGACAGGTTACGGGACCGTGCAGGTGGATGTCTATCTCTCCACTCCGCTTAAGGGAAACAAAGATGAATATGACTTTATGGGGTCGCAGGCGGAGCGATGCGCGCATTCGATTTTTCCGCATGGAGCCGCGCCGTGCTGGTGGCTTGCGCGCCACACCAGCCAATGGGAGTAGCTATTTCTTCTCTTCGTGATAATCCTGTTCGGTATTGATCTGCCAGATGCCGGCTTTGTCGTGCACGCCTGCGAGGATATTGTCCACTGAGGTCATGGCGGTGAGCATGGAATGGTCCTGGTTGTTGTACTTGTGCATTCCATTGCGACCCACGAGATGCAGGTTTTCGAATCTGCTTACGAATTGGACGACTTCATCGAAGCGGTCGTAGGTTCCGAAGTAGGCGGGATAGGTCTTGGGGACACGGACTACATGAGAGTCGCGAACGTCCGCGGCCTTCAGTAACCCGATCTTCTCGACTTCGGCAATGGCGAACGCGGCGACTTCGTCATTCGACATTTTCCATAGCGGGTCGGTGTCATAGCAGAAGTATTCGAGGCCGATCCAGACCTTTTGTGGATCGGCGACCATGAAGGGGCTCCAGTTGTTGAAGATCTGCAGGCGGCCGAGCAGAACGTCGGGTTCCTGGACGTAGATCCAGGTGTCTTTCAGAAGGCCGCCGTCCGGCTC
>JBOGMA010000639.1:0-5147 GCA_050746465.1 Acidobacteriaceae bacterium | reverse complement strand
CGATCATCTCGCTGGTATTCCCAATTATGGCGACGTCATCCGGGGCCTATCCGTTCATCTTCTTCGGCGTGATGATGGTTCTCGACCTCTTTATCATCAGCTTCTACTACCCGGAGACGTCCGGCATATCTCTGGAGCAAATGCAGCACGAATTCGGCATTGACTAGCAAAGGAATGAGGACACACCTTATGAAACTGTTCGCTTCACTATTGCTTTCATTAGGAGTATGCGCGACTGCGTTTTGCCAGACTCCGAGTTGGCAGCCCGACCTTACGCAGCAGCAAACGTACACGCCCCGTCGCGCATCCAGTACGGACCCCACCGGCGCGAATGCCGACGCGCGCAGAGTGGCCCCGGGAGAAACCTATACTGTGCTCGACGTGGATGGTCCCGGCACTGTCGCGCACATCTGGTTCACCATTGCCGACAGCGAGCCGTACAGCCTCAAGCGTATTGTCCTGCGCATGTACTGGGACGGCGAAACCAATCCCAGCGTGGAGGCGCCCATCGGCGACTTCTTCGGGCTTGGCCTTGGCGAATACCATTCGTGGCAATCGGAGATGCTTTCGGTTGGAAACAACAATTCGCTGAACTGCTTCTTTCCCATGCCGTTTGCGCATCACGCGCGCATCACCGTTACCAATGAAGGCGAGCAGCCGATTCTCGCTCTCTACTACAACATCGACTACCGCACCTACTCGCATCCGCTGCCTGCGGGCACGCTGTATTTCCATGCCGAATATAACCAGGCGCAACCCAACCATGGGTGGACGGATAATTGGAAAACAAACGGCGATTCACTGGTGAACAATAAAACCAACCTCGACGGCAAAGACAATTACGTCTGGATGGAAGCCAAAGGCCACGGTCAATATGTAGGCGTGACCATGTCTGTGCTTCAGAACCAGGACATGTGGTGGGGCGAGGGCGACGACATGTTCTTCATCGATGGATCAAAGACTCCGCAGATCGACGGCACCGGCAGCGAGGATTATTTTCTCGGTGCGTGGGATTTCGGCGGCCATCCGTTCTCCTACCAGCTTTACGGAGCACCGATAGTCGGAAGGGAACTGGCCGGCAGCCGGTCCAGCGTTTATCGCTTCCATCTGGCGCAACCCATTCCCTTCCAGAAATCTTTCAGGGCCACGATTGAACACGGGCACGCCAATGCTCGTTCGGACAACTTCTACTCCGTCGCTTATTGGTATCAGGCCGAGCCCCACCAGCCGTTGCCGCCACTGCCACCGGTAGAACAGCGACTGCCAGCGCTCCAGCCCACTGGAGGTCCGGGTAACGCAGGCGCAGGCGTTCACTGATCCGGAGCGGGCGGCTAATACCCGCCCGTTTCTTGTTGAAGAAGGGGCTATTAGCAATTGATGAATGCTGTAAGCGAAGTACGTGTCGAGAAGATTGAGTATGCAGGATGGCCGAATTGCTATCGAGTCAGCAACAGTTCGGTAGAGCTCATTGTGACCCGCGATGTTGGGCCTCGCATTCTGCGCTACGGTTTCATCGGCGGACAAAACCTCTTCAAGGAATTTCCGGAGCAACTGGGGCGAAATGGCGAAGCTGACTTTCAGGCGCGAGGCGGACATCGCCTGTGGAAAGCTCCGGAAGATCTTGCAACGACCTGGATCGCTGATAATCACGCCGTCGAAATAAACACGCACTCCGATGGATTGACTGCAATTGCCCCGGTGGAAGTGGCCTCCGGTCTGCAAAAGGAAATCACAATCCGTTTGGCCCCGTCGGAAAGCCATGTAGCCCTGACGCACCGCATCGTGAATCGCTCCACGAAAAACCAGACCTTCGCGCCCTGGACGCTTACCGTCATGGCGCAAGGCGGCCTTGCCGTCGCCGGACTCCCGGCCCGCGCGGAGTACCCGGAGAATCTGCAACCGACCAACCCAATCGTGCTCTGGGCCTATACGGATCTCTCAGACATTAGATGGCGTCTCCTGCGGAAATACATTTCATTGCGACAGGACCCGAGCCGACCAGATCCGCAAAAGATAGGCTTGTTTAACGAGCATGCCTGGGCCTGCTATCTGCTCAATGGTGAAATGTTTCTCAAGCGTGCCGATGCGAACCTGTCTGCGACTTATCCCGACTTCGGCTGCTCCCTGGAGATGTTTACAAACAACGAATTTCTGGAGATTGAAGCATTAGGTCCAATGCGCACCCTTCGTCCCGGCGAATCGCTTCAGCACGTCGAGCGATGGACGCTCCACCGCGACGTACATCTTCCCGAAATCACGGATGCTGCGATCGACCGCTCCGTATTTCCTCTCATTGCAGCGGAGGAGCCATGCTGAAGGTTATCGCGGCAGGCTGCATTCTCACCGCTTCTACTCTTGCGTTCGGGAGCGTATCCCTGCAGTCGTCCACCGGATCGGTTCGTATGATCGTTGAACTCGGCCCATCACCCATCGAACAGGTCGAAATCAAAGAAGGCGGCAAATGGGTCGCGGCGCTTTCATCCGCGCAGGCCGCGACGCGAGTAGTTGCATTGGGAAAGCCCGACACTCCCCACGCATGCATCATCCGCAGCGCCGATAAAATTCCAAGCGGCCTGTTGCTCCGCGGCGACTGTGGCATTGGCAAATTTGAGCAGCGCGTCACACTCACGTCACAGCCGGACGAGCTGGCGATCACCGTCAGATTCATGCCTCAGCACGGCGTCAAAATTAACTCCGCGGAGGACCGCTACGACTTCGCACCTGGACGCCGTGCGGCCAATGATCCCAAGGGCCCTGTGGATTTTGTCTGGAGCCAGAACATCAAAAACGAAGCAGATGACGATATCCCCAACTGGGCGTTCAAGTCTCCTGTCGTCATGCTCCAACAAGGTTCGGTGTTCGCAGCGCTCATGCCGCGGCTTAGCGAACGCCACATCCAGCCGCTTGCGCTCGACCTTGACGTAACCTCGCAGAAACTGCCGTGGCTCTCCTTCGGAGCCATCCCCTCCCAACCCTATGGCCACAGCTATTTTCGGCGTTCAACAACCGGCAGCCCCAAAGTCATCGAAACCAGTACGCCAACCGGTCAGCAAGGGGTCATCGAATACAGGTATTCAATTATTGCCTCACAGCAGCCGTATAAGCTTGGCTACCGCCGAGCGGTACATCTTCTCTGGCTTCAGCAGGGACATCAGGAATTGCTTCGCTCCGATGGTTCGCAGCAGAACGTGCTGCGGCCCTGGCTCGTCACCTTTCAGGACTGGTCAACCGATACCTGGCTGCGGTATGCCGACCAGGTATATCGCGGCTTCCCCTGCGGCGATAAACAATGCGGCACTTTAGCGAGCTTTCGAAATCCTTCGGGGCATTGGCAGCAAAATATTCAGCCCGACGCCTGGTTTAATCCCTGGTTCGAAACTCTGCGCAGCGCCTACGGCTGGTATCTCTACGGCCGCCGCACCAAAAACAGTGACATCGAACAAAAAGGCGAATCCGTGTTGAATCTCATTCTCACCAGCCCGCGAGACGAGGGTGCGTTTTCGACAATCTATCTTGTGGACAGCAAGCAGTGGCACCATTCCGACGGATGGGCCGGCTACGGTGACGCCTACCATGCATTCGGCATGTCATGGACCGGCTATTGGATGCTCAAGTGGGCCAACGATCTTACCCCGGACCGCAAGCAGGAGATTCTGGCATTTCTGCGACCCTACGGAGATTTCCTCGTGAAGCACCAGCTCGCCAGCGGAGTCATTCCGGCCTGGTTCGACAGCAACGGCAAACCAAGAACCGAGTTCCGCGACTTCAACGCTGAGACAGCAGCCTCAGGGCTGTTTCTCGCTTCGCTCGCCGAAGCCACAGGAGACCACACCTATCTCGCTGCCGCGGAAAAGACGATGGACTTTGTCACCCGCGAGGTGCTGCCGCGCCAGCGTTGGTTCGACTTTGAGACATTTCTCTCCTGCGCACGCAAACCGTATGACTTCTTTGACCCTTGGACCGCGCAGTATCCGCAAAATAATCTCTCGCAGATTCAAGCCGCTAAAGCTTATCTCAAGCTCTACCAGGTTACACATCAGCAAAAGTATCTTGCTACCGGAACTCATGTCCTCGACTACCTGCTGCTCACCCAGCAGGTCTGGAATAATCCCGCGCTTTCACCAAAACTTATCGGGGGATTTACCACGCAGAATACGGATGCCGAATGGAGCGATGCCCGCGAAGCCTATGCCGCCGTACTACTGTGGCATTACTACCAGGCAACCGGGAGACAGGAATACCTTGAGCGCGCCGCCGCCGCCGCCCGGTCCACCTTCGCCGTGGCGCCGTGGGAGAACTGGGCACATACCGGATACATTGATGAGTCAGGTGCGCTGACCGGGTTCCACTGGGGCGCAGGGAGTGGAATGACTTCGATTGAGATGATGTACCCCACGCTCGGCGACGTTTTCATTGACCTCGCCCATCACGCGGGCGTCGGCTTCAACGCCTCCTCCATCCGCAACTTGGCGATTCAGGGCCGCGATATATCATTCGATCTAAGTGCTGTCCCCTCGTTGCGCACCGTGCACGTCAAGTTCGCGGGACTGAACAATGCAGCCCAATACCGGATCATATGGAACGGGAACCGCTCCAAACCCATTGACGGCGCCCGCCTCATGCGGGACGGTTTTGCGATCCAGCGTTAGCTGACGCTGCCTTGTTGAAGCCCTAAACTAAGCCATATTTCCGGCTCCGCTAAGTTATTGAAGGATACGGTAGGCACGAGGAGACCCTCCTAGGATCGCTCGCCACCGCCGGCAATCCTCCATAGCGCCGCTGCCGTTGCCTGAATTCCCTCAACGCATCGTCAAGATCTGCCTTATCGAAGTCAGGCCACATTCGTTCCGTGAAAAGCAATTCCGCATACGCCGACTCCCACAATAGGAAATCGGAAAGCCGTTTCTCTCCGCCCGTCCGAATCAGCAGATCCACATCTTCCGTTTCTGCGGTGATCGCTCCTGCCAGCCTCGACCGGAGATTATCAGCAGGAGAGCCTCGGTCGCGCGATAAGCAAGCAGCCGCATCCAGAACCGCTCTTTCTATCGCATGCCGCGACGAATAATCGATCGCGACGCAGATAAGTAGCCGTCTGCTTTCGGCTGTAGCCCTTTCTGCTGACTGCATTGCCTTCAGCACAACTGGCG
>JBOGMA010000638.1:0-2983 GCA_050746465.1 Acidobacteriaceae bacterium | reverse complement strand
GATTCGTTTCTGCGGACATTTTCCGCGAAGGTGGCAGATGTGCGCGAGACCTCGCGGGCGGAGGGAGTTTCGATCTGGCAGATTGCGCTGGACCGCTCGGCCTTTTATCCCGCCAGCGGAGGCCAACCCTATGACACGGGAGTGCTCACCGCGAATTCGCGGAGCGGGGCTATGCTGGAAGCTCCGGTGGAAGCCGTGGAAGAAGACGAGCACGGGACTGTGTGGCACTTTACGCGGAAGCCTCTGGCTACCGGGACTGAAGTGCAGGGAACGATTGACTGGCAGCGGCGACTGGATCATATCCAGCAACATTCGGGACAGCATCTGTTGTCGGCGGTGTTTGCGCGCGAGCTGAATGCTCCGACTGTTTCTTTTCATCTGGGCGACGCGGTTTCGCACATCGATCTTGCGGTTGGCTCGATTGCGCACCATAGCCTGGAGCGGGTGGAGACAATTGCGAATGAGTTGATTGCCGAAGACCGTGCGGTTACGGTTCGCACGGTTGACAGGACCGAGGCGGAAGCGCTGCTGGCGGCAGGACGGCTGCGCAAACTGCCGGAACGCGCGGGGAATATTCGGCTGATCGAGATTGCGGATTATGACCTGAATGCCTGCGGAGGAACGCACGTTCGCAGCACGGGACAAATTGGCGGGCTGCTGGCCCGCGGCGTTGAGAAGACGAGCCGCGGGTTTCGGGTGTCGTTTGCGTGTGGGCTGCGCGCCGTTGCGGCTGCGCGACAGGACCTGGAAACATTGAATCGAGCGTCAAATTTTTTGTCGATAGGCCATGCGGATGTTCCGGCGGCGATTGAACGCATGAAGGCTGAGGCGAAGGGCGCGGAAAAAGAGCGCCAGAAGTTGCGGGACGAATTGGCCGGCTATCACGCGGCGCGGCTGGTAGTGGAAGATCCGCCGCACGAGGGGCTGCGGATTGTACGCCGTATCTTTGCAGATCGTGATCCGGATTACGTGCGGCTGCTTGCATCAAAACTCGCGTCATCGGCTCCGCGCACGATTGCGGTTCTGGCTTCGACGGAGAGTTGGCCGGCGAGGGTGGTGCTGGCCCGGAGCCGTGATCTGGAATTCCACTGCGGAAACCTGATGCGCGAAGGGCTTGCTGCCCGGGGGCTGCGTGGCGGCGGATCGGCCGACCTGGCGCAGACCGATCTGGCGGAAGATCAATTGGAACCTGTGAGCGCAGAACTGGAGCACTCGATTCGCACACAAATCGGCGGCTCGGCGCGCGGGGTGCAGCCTTCTTCCGGACTTTCGCAATCGCCGTCGCGCTGATAAACTTTATAGAGTGTTTCCCGCCAAAGTGGGGCTATAGCTCAGCTGGGAGAGCGCCTCGTTCGCAACGAAGAGGTCAGCGGTTCGATCCCGCTTAGCTCCACCAAAATCAACCTCAGGCATTCTTAAACATTGTCTGCATTCGTCCTGTACTGAAGACCGCCAGGCGACATGGCGGGATCTCGTTCCTGCCCGACATGCCGTTTTGTTCATCGTCGATACCGGAATCTTGCAAGGCATAATGAGCCTTATACTTAAGGTGGCCACGCGGGCGTGGCGGAATCGGCAGACGCACCGGACTTAAGCGCAACTTGAGTGCCCGCCGGGAAATCGGCGATGCAGAACTGCTCAAATTCGGGGAACCCTGTGAAATGGCGATCCCGAGCCAAGTCCCGACGGAGAACTCCGGAGGGAAAGGTGTAGAGACTAGACGGGCAGCACCTACCGCCGAGAGGCCATGGTGAAGGTATAGTCCAGACCACAAACCTGCCGGAGCGTCGCCAGGACGCGAATTCCGGCAGGGCGGTGAAAGCCGTCGTTGGTAAGAAAATCCGTTGGGGCGCAAGCTCCGTGAGGGTTCAAGTCCCTCCGCCCGCACCACTTTGATCTCTCGCCTGACTGAGGTTGACCGCAAGCAGGGTAATAGTTGCGAATGCTCTCTTCGAGGTTTCAACGACATTTGTCGCGGCAGCAGTAGCTGTCTGCTGGCTGAAGCGAAGGGCTGAGTGTCTATCTGGGGACAAATTTGAAGTCCACGATGGTAATGTTCCACGGATGGGTGGGCAGCGCTTTGAAAGTCCATAAGTTCATGGCCATCGGCAGCGGAACCTGCGGTATGTTGGCGGCTTCGCCGGTGTAAGTGTCGGTTTTCAGTACATTGGCCGTGCGGTTGATGGGCACTGAGCCCGCCATTATTGTCCAGGTGACCCGGGTTGGCGTCCAGTTGACACGTACCGTGGTCGTGGCGGCAGTTGGAGCGGTAACTTCGAAGTTATCCTCCCATGCGGATGCAGTTTTCTCTTTGTGGTGCCCGGTGGAAGGATAAAGCGTGAAATCGGCATTGATTCTGCCTGCGTTGCCGTTCCACTGCGAAAACTCGGTATCAATCTCGTTTTCACCATCCACGCCGATGCCGCGTTCCGGTCCGTAGCTGAACAAACCGAGCACGATCGGTGGATCCATGTTGTAGAAATTCCTGCCCTTCAGAATCCACTGGTAGGTTCCGAAGCCAAATTCGGCTTGCGAAAAGAGCTGGGCGCCGCTCCAAGCGCCGTCCGTCTTCGACATTTTCAGGTGCAGGTTTCCGCTGCCGTCGACGAACACGTTCTTCAAGGACCCTTTTACCAGTCCACCGCCAGCACGAGAGGTCGAGATTTCCCAGCGATAACCCCGCCAGGTCAGGATGTGGGATGGTTGCGCGCCACGGTCACCGGTTTGCCCAAAGGCAGCCGGACCCAGAATCGACAGGATGGACAGGAGCAAGCCGCATAGAACGATACAAGCGGTGGCTGCCGGCTTTCGGCCGGAGTGAGGACCTGGCCTATCAGGACGGCCGGACTTTATCATTGCGATCAATTCCCCTGGGCTGTGAGGTCAATAAAATGGCCACTACTTATCGACTATTACGCACCTGAAATAGCCCCGATTTTCCCGCCCTATTATAGGCCGGCAGTTGCGTAACGGTGAATTTGGC
>JBOGMA010000637.1:0-3191 GCA_050746465.1 Acidobacteriaceae bacterium | reverse complement strand
CAAGGATTTCCTTGTGGACTTTCTCTACTGCCGCGCACACCATCTGGTGCGGCAGTACAGGCCGGTTATCGTGGAAGATGTTTTCCGCCGTATCGTTGCCGTAGGCGTGCGAAGAAACAAAATCCAGCGGCACATGATCTTTCGTAGCATGCGCGATCAGATCGCCTACCCACGCCGCCTGCGCGGTTGCCGGGCCTCCGACGCGAAGCCGCGGGCTCACGGCTTTCAGAGCGCGCGCCGTGTGGTCATACAGTTCAAAGTATGTCTGCTCCTTCGGAACCCCGCCCCAGAAGTCAAGGTTCGGTTCGTTCCACACTTCGAAGTACCACTTCGAAACTTCATCAATTCCGTACCGCTTCACCAGATGCTGCGCGAAGGCGGTGATGAGCGCGTCCCACTTGGCGTAGCTCCTGGGCGGAGCCACAACCGGGTGATACCAGAAAACGTGTCGGTCGTCGCGGCTGGCCAGCGCCGCCGGCATAAAGCTGATCTCGACGTAAGGCCGCACTCCTTCGGCCAGCAGCCCGTCATAAATGTGGTCCACATAGGAAAAGTTGTAGACCGGGTTTCCCTGCGCGTCTTCGCTGTAAACGCCGTTCTCGTCGTCCAGAATGCCGTGAAACCGAACATAGCCAAAATCCGTCACCGCTTTCACCGTCCGCATGTCTTTGCGATAGTTGTCACGCATCGCAAGATTTGCGTGACCGGAGCCGAACATCTCCTCCCAGAAATGCGGCAGCGGCGTAGTCGGCGCGTGCGCATCAATGGTGATGGTTTCCTCGGTTGGCTGTTGGGCAAAAGCGGCGGGGGCCAACGACGCGAGCAAAAGCGACAGCAACAGCAAAACAGGACGCATGTAGAACCTCTGGTCCTATTTCAGCACAGATCAGCCGTGCAGAATCCGCGCCGGGCCTGGTCTTGCTCCCTGAACTTTAATGCGCTTAGCCAGCCCCATAAAGCCCAGCAGGCGAATGACCCAGTAGTTAAAGTCCAACTCATACCACGCCATTCCGTGGCTGGTGGAAACGGGATGTGCATGATGATTGTTGTGCCAGCCTTCGCCTCCAGTCAGCAGCGCCACCCACCAGCTATTGCGCGAGTCGTCCCGAGTATCAAACCGCCGCGATCCCCAGATGTGCGTAGCCGAGTTCACCAGCCAGGTCACATGCATCCCAAGTGTCACGCGCAGAAAAATCCCCCACAGCAGCCAGGACCATCCTCCGATCAGAAACAGTCCTACAGCAAGCGCGGTCACAGGAATCCAGTGGTAATAGCTCAGCCAGCAATAGAAGTGGTCCCGAGTCAGGTCTGGCGCGTAGCGCTTCAGCAGCGTATTGCGGTTGCGCAGCGACCCCTGCAGCAGCCAACCCATGTGCGACCACCATTTTCCGTCGCGCGGCGAGTGTGGGTCCCCAGCTTGATCGGTCAGTTGATGATGCAGCCGATGCACCGCCACCCAATAAATCGGCCCGCCCTGCAGCGCAAGCGTTGCGCAAAGCGCCATTCCGTACTCCACCCAGCGCGGCGTCACAAATCCGCGATGCGTAAGCTGGCGATGGTAGCTGATGGCGATGCCCACGTTCTGCCCCAGCACCCAAAGCACTGCCGCCACGGCCAGAGCAGACCAGGAGAAGAAGAAGAAAGCGGCCACAGCTCCGACGTGAAAAACGCCGAGCCAGATGGCAAGAATCCAATTGAAATGCGGAGAGCGGCTCTGCTTCAGGGCCTGCGAGTCCGCTTGGAGCACTTCAGTCGCAGCCGCGTCCGGATTTGTTGCGACCGGGGCAGTTTCAGTCAGCAAAGGCATCGGTAGTCATCACTCCAACTCTTACACTAGCCAACGTCCATCTGCCCAAACTGTAACAGTTGAGTAATATCCTCGCCTTACGCACGCACCGGTATCTCAACCCGCGCCTGCTCCTCGACTTTTCCAAAGATCATTTTGCCCGATGACGTCTGCAGCACCGACGTCACGGATATCTCAATCGACCGCCCAATCATGCGCCGCGCATGGTCCACAACCACCATCGTCCCGTCGTCCAGATATCCCACGCCCTGGTTGTACTCCTTGCCTTCCTTCAGAATCGCAATGTTCATCTTTTCTCCGGGCAGCACCACCGGCTTCAAAGCATTGGCAAGGTCGTTCATGTTCAGCACTTCCACGGAGTGCAGGTGAGCCACCTTGTTCAGGTTGAAGTCCGTGGTCAGAATCTTCGCTCCGAGTTCCTTTGCCATCTCGATCAGCTTCATATCCACGCCACGAATCCTGGCATAGTCTGTCGGGATAATCTGAACATCCAAATCCGTGTTGCTTCGCATGCGCTGCAGCACGTCCAGCCCGCGGCGTCCGCGCTGCCGTTTCGATCCGTCCTGGGAGTCAGCCACCATCTGCAACTCGTGAATCACAAATTCCGGTACGACCAGTGGCCCATCCAGAAAGCCCGTCTCAGCCATATCGGCAATGCGCCCATCAATGATCGAGCTGGTGTCGAGGATCTTCCCGGCGCGATGGAGGTCAGCTTCGTTCTCAGCAGTAGCTCCGCCCCCGAACGCCCGCACCCTCATCAACTCGCCCTTGCTCGCCCCCAGCGCAAGCCCAATGTAGGTGAGCAGAAGCAGCAGCATGATTTCCAGCAGGCTCTGCCCCCGGCCATGAGGCAGGCTGATGCGCAGCACCAGCGAAATCAGCAGCGCGCCGAACACTCCAACCAGCGCCCCGGCCGCCGCTCCAAAAAGCCGCTTGAGCGTAAGCGTCCGCATCTGCCGTTCCAGCACCAGAACCAGCGTCGCCACCGCCGCGCCCACCGCTGCGGAAGCCCACCGGCTCATCCCCTGGGGTCCAAAGAAATAACAGGAAGTTGATATAAGAAGAAGAAACGCGATCCGGAGAGAAAGAAAGTTCATAGACGTTGTCCATCGCGCGGGGGAGAACGCTAATGCCGGAGTATACCCAATCGCTGCTCTTTGGGCAAAGCCATCGCCTATTGCTTGCGCGCCCAGTCGTTCAGCCCCGCCGCCGTCATCGGCTGTCGCAGCAGCGATTCCACCATCTCGTGCTCTTTTATGGCGGCGAATGGCTTGGAAACCACTTCCGGCTCCGTTTCGCCAGGAAAATGCACCATCAGCACCGGCCGAGTATCAAATCGTCCACCCAGGGCCCTCTTTTCTTCCTGAGTCAGGCTCAATCGCCA
>JBOGMA010000636.1:0-4474 GCA_050746465.1 Acidobacteriaceae bacterium | reverse complement strand
GTGGCTACCCAGAAGATGGGTCCGCCCTGGAGCGAGAGCGTGGCGCCGATGGCCATGAAGTATTCGAGCCACTTGGGAGTTTTGTATCCGCGATGGGTGAGCAGGCGGTGATAGCACATGCCGATGCCAACGTCGGAGGCGTAAACCCAGAGGACGACGGTGCAGATGAGCGCGGTCCAGCTGAACATGAAGAGGGCGGCGACGGCTCCGATGTGGAAGAGCACCATGAAGATGGTGGTGACAGTGCTCAATCTGCCGCTTTGCGCGGCGCGTCCGAGGGCCGGGACTTTGTTTGCAGGTCGCGCAGCTCCGGTTGCAACCGCGGGGGTGGTGAGGGGGAGGGTGTGGGTTTCGGCAGGCATGGGTTCGGGGTCTCCGCTGTTTGTGCTCTTTATTCCTGATTCGACCGTATCAGTATGCGGAGGGTGGTGGGTGTAAGAGTTTTGTAAACAGGGGCCAAGGCTCAGGGCTCAGTCACCAGGGACCAGGGACCGGGGATTAGGGACCGGGGGGATCTGGGATCCCCCTAGCTTTGCTGTGGGGGCCAGACTCCTGGTTGCGGGAGCGCCAGAGGTTCCTCGGGCATGACGACCCAGAAGACGAGGTAGGCGACGAGGCCGATGCCTCCGCCGAAGACGGCGAGCAGCACGGCGATGACGCGGACCCAGACCACATCCCAGGAATAGCTGTTGGCGAGGCCCTGGCAGACGCCGGCAAACATTCTTCCGGCGCGGGGACGGATGAGACGCGAGGGTGGCGGGTATTGCGCGTAGTTGGGTGGATAGCCCTGCGCCTGAGGCGGAGCTTGTGTCTGGGGCGAATCCACGGGGGATCCGCAGGTCGAACAGAAGCGCGATTCGCCGTTCAAGGAAGCGCCGCAGTTTTTGCAAGAAGCAGGCATTCGGATGCCCTCCTATCTAGCGTACATCTGCCGGGAATATACGGAAAGCGGCGGGAGTTTGTTCCGCTGGAAAAAGCGGCGGAGACGGAAACCTGTCGGGGCGTTATCCCCACCCTACGCTTGGGTCGGTCACCCGTTTTTAGACGGCCGGCAGGGTCACTTTCCGGTAAAACTGTCTTTTTTGTATTTGCGTGCGAGATCGCCCTGGACTGTGTTGCTTCCGGCATTGATGACGGCCTGGTATTCCTGCGTGGCTTTGGCGTGCTGGTGCATGAGGTCGTAGTCTTCGCCGGCGGCAAGCAGGGAGCGGCGCTTGAGCTCCGGGCTGGTGGTGGGCTGAGTTGCAGCCTTCAGGAAGGCTTCGGCGGACTGCTGGTAGAGTTTTTGGCCGCGGAGGCTGGCTCCCAATCCGAACCAGGCGAGCTCAACGTGAGCGGAGGCGAAATAACCGGGACGCTGCGCGTTGCGGATGACCTGGCGGTAGAGGTCCACTGGCTTCATTCCCTGCCCCGCGTCTTTGGATACATTGGCGCGTTCCAGGCAGAAGAGAAAGTTATGGGGGTACTCGGCCTGGAGACCTTCGTCGATGGCGAGGGCCTGCTGGTATTTGGCATCACGGCGCAGGAATAGGGCCATGACGGTGCGGGACTCGACGCTGGTGATGACGCCGTGAGCGGCTGAAACGCGGAGCAGGGCCATTCCGCTGGATTTGGAACCGTGAATGCCGACAATGCCGACGAGAATTTTGAAGCCGAACGGCAGGGCTCCGACGACGTACTGGTAGACGCCGACCACCAGCTTTGCGTCAACGTAATTAGGATCAAGGTCAAGCGCCTTCCGGCAGTCGTTTTTGGCTCCGAGCGCCAGCTTGAGCGCGGAGCCGAAGCTGCGCTCCACCATGGCGAGATAGGTGCCTTCGAGACTGCGCGCCCATCCGCGGGCAAAGTATGCGTTGGCGTCGTTGGAGTTTTTGTCGAGGACGGCATTGGCCTGATCGATGGCTTTGTCGGAGAGTGCCTTAATTTGGTCGCGCACGTGGGGATCTTCGACGACGGTGTGCTTGCCGGTGAGGAATCCGTCGTTGGCGTAGAAGGTGGTGTCGAGCAGGTCCTGACGATTCAGCTCCTGGAAGAGCGTGACATAGAGCACGTAATCGGTGGCGATGGGGTCGGCGGGATGCGCGGCCTGGATGCGCTGGAAGCGGGCGAGAGCGCCCGGGTAATCCATGTTGTAGAAGAGCTGGAAAGCTTCGCGGACCTGAGGGTCGCGGTTGAGAGGGTTGGTGTGAACTGATTGGGCGGCGGCGCGGCGAGCGGGGAGAAATGCGAGGAGCGCGGACAACAGGATTACGAAAATACCGCGGAATGCGGCGGCGGGAACGGGCAGGGCAGATGTCTTCAAAGTCTTCCGGGAACCTTCATGTTTGATACCTGGCTAAGTTGCTCTTCTCCCCGGCAGTGGATCCGATTGCAAAGGACGAACTCACCACAGAGTACACGGAGGGCATGGAACATTGCGGACGACTGCAATCGACCGGCCACGTCTTTCTTTAATAGACGGTAACAGGACGCAGTTTAGACGCGAGGCGGGAGACTTGCTATGGTGGTTGGTATCAGGGTTGCGCGATGACCAGGAAAGAACTGATTCGTCTGCTGGTGCTGCAGGCACGCGCCAACGGATTCGAGTTCCGGAAGTGGTACCAGTCCAAAATCGACACTAAATGGACAACGATCGATGCGGCGGTTGAGACGCTGTCGAGCGGAAGCCGGTACTATGCCCTGCTGTTTTCGCATCCGTTTGCGCGGCACTTCTGGAAGGCAGGGCGTCAGATGCAGTTTCTGGTTCCGAAGCAGGAATTCACGCGGCTGAACCGGCGGGGCGAGCAGATCAAGGTCGTCCGCCAGGCATATACGCGGCGGACGATGCGGGGAAATTCCTGGGACTACCACCTGCGCCAGATGGCGGCAATGGACGAGCCTTTGCGGTATATCCGGCGATTTCTGGTAACGGAAGAAGAGGTTGAGGCGCAGCGGTCGGGGTCGGGGACGGATATTTCAGAGGAGAGCTGAGAAGCGGGTCGCTAAGAGGCGGGTGGCCAGGAGGAGCGAGTAGCTGAAGTCCCGGCGGGGGAGCGGTTTTCTGCCTGACTGTTGTTCGCCACCCGTTTTTTAGCAACCCGGTTCTTTGCCTCCCGCTTTTCCCCCACCCGCGTCATAGCCTATACAGATGATGCAGAGGCCCTGGGCCCTTTCCGATTGGCTTTGCGGCCTGCATTGCTTCCGTGACGTATGTCTTGGCGTTGGCTACGGCCTGCTGTGGCGGGTTTCCGGCGATTAAATGCGATAACAAAGCTGAGGAGAAGGCGCATCCGGTTCCGTGGGTCGCGCTGGTGCGGACGTGTTGGCCGGAAAACCAGTGGGCGGCATTCTCAGTTGTGAGGAGGAAGTCGTCGGGAGGGTCGAGGTGGCCTCCAGTGACAACGATGGTGAGGCGGGGGTACTGCTGGGCAAGATGGGCGGCGGCTTCCGGGACGGCTTCGCGGTTGGGGACGGGCATTTCGGCAAGTATGGCCAGCTCGTCGAGGTTGGGAGTGATCCAGCCGACCCGGGGCAGGAGGTCGGTTTTCAGCCGGGCAATTCCCTGTTTAGAAAGCAGACCGTGTCCGGAACTGGAGCAAAGGACGGGGTCGAGAACGATTCTGGCGGCGGGAACGCCGGATTTCGGCAGAAATGCGCTGACAGCCTCAACCACCAATTCAGTGGCCAGCATCCCAATCTTGATGCCCGAGAGAGGGATGTCTTCGGCGAGGCACTGGAGCGTCTGGGTGAGGATTTCCGGCGAGACGGGTTCGACGCGGCGTACGCCCTGGGTGGACTGTACGGTGAGCGCGGTGATGGCAGCGAGTCCGTAGATGCTGTGGGCGGCGAAGACCTTAAGGTCGGCGGTGATGCCCGCCCCTGAAGAGGGGTCGAACCCGGCGATGGTGAGCGCGGCAGGGACCTGGCCGGGTTCGAGAGCGCTGGATGCGGAGGAGTCTTCTATCACGATTACCTGTGGATTCGCAAGGGGTTTTGGAAAATAAATCCAGTTTTTTGTTTGACTTGTGGTTCCGCGGCTCCCTAGAATTTCAGAGGAGGGTTATGAACGCTATCGCAATCTCTAAGAATACTCGCTTCCGACGTTGTGCTCTTGTTGCCGGTGCAGTGCTTGTGACGTTGCCCGGCCTAACCGCAAGTCGGGGCGTGCTTCAGCCGGCGAAGACTCCGCAGCAGCCTGTGAACCCGGCCAAATCGCCGGCCACGCAGAAGCCCCGGCACCACTGGTACCAGATCGGCCGCGCCTCATGGTACGGGAAGTTTTTCCAGGGGCAGCAGACGGCGAGCGGCGAAGACTTTGATATGAACGCGATGACCTGCGCGCATCGGAGCCTGCCTCTAGGCTCGGTGGTCAAGGTGACAAATTTGCGGAACCATAAATCCGTGGTGGTGCGGGTGAATGACCGCGGTCCTCTTCCGACGAACCGGGTGGTGGATCTTTCTTACGCGGCGGCGCGGATGCTGGGCTTCACGGGCC
>JBOGMA010000635.1:0-1521 GCA_050746465.1 Acidobacteriaceae bacterium | reverse complement strand
GCGCGATGCGCACATTGTGCGCGTGGAAGTGCTGAACGGAAAGTATCTGTACGCCATCAAGGTTCACATCACGGGCGAGACGTTCGACCTTTGCCCCGCTGATATTTGCAAGACAATGGGCGGAGTCGATCTGAATCGCGCAGCGTGTGCGGTGGATGCTCCGAAAACGGGTTTGCGGGTGGAAGGCTACGAGCCTCCGGCTGAGGTGATTGCCGATGTGGAGCGCATTATGAGCCATGCCGGGATCGAACTGGGCGGGGTGGAGTACATCACCGATGATCGCGATGGGCGGCGGTACTATTACGACATTAACGCGCTGTCTAATTTTGTCGCCGACGGGCCGCGCGTGGTCGGGTTTGATCCTTTTGTGCGGCTGGTGGACTGGCTGGAGAGGGAAGCCGCGAGCGTGAACGACCGCGCCGAGCAACTAATGCTGGCGGGTGTTCGCTAATGCGGTATGGCTTCTGGCTTCCGGTATTTGGCGGATGGCTGCGCAACGTGGAAGACGAGGGCATGGAGCCGACGTGGGACTATGTGCGGCATCTTACGCAGCACGCGGAAACCCTGGGCTATTCGCTGACCTTACTAGCAGAGTTGAACCTTAACGACATTAAAGGCGTGGAAGCGCCGTCGCTCGATGCTTGGTCAACAGCCGCGGCGCTGGCCGCGGTCACGCGTGAAATTGAGTTGATGGTGGCGGTGCGGCCCACGTTTCATAATCCGGCATTGCTGGCAAAGCAGGCCGCCAATATCGATCACATCGCGAAGGGCCGGCTGACGCTGAATGTTGTTTCAAGCTGGTGGGCGGACGAGGCGACGAAGTATGGGATTCCTTTTGACCAGCATGATGACCGCTACGCGCGCACGTCGGAATGGCTCGAAGTGCTGAACGGATGCTGGCGGCAGCAGGGGTTCAGCTATAGCGGACGATACTACCAGGTGCGGGAGAACGTGCTTTCGCCCAAGCCGGTTTCGCAGCCGCGTCCTCGGCTGTATGCGGGTGGAGAGTCGGAGACGGCGAAGAATCTGATCGCCCAGAAATGCGATGCGTACCTGATGCACGGGGATGATCCGGCTACAGTGGGAAAGAAGATTGCAGACATGCGCGCGCGACGGGAGAAACTCGGCCTTCCGCCGCTGGTGTTCGGGTTAGCGGGTTATGCGATTGTGCGCGACTCCGAGGCCGAAGCGAAGAGGGAAGTGGAGCGTATTACGAATGTGCAGCAGTCGGCGCGCGGTTACGCGAATTATCAGCAGTGGATCACCGGCTCGAACCTGGAGCAGAAGATTTCGCTTGAGGATTATTCGGTGTCAAACCGCGGGCTAAGAAGCGGGTTGGTCGGCACGCCGGAGCAGGTGAGCGCGCGCCTGGAGGAATTTTCGGATGCCGGAGTTGATCTGGTGCTGCTGCAGTCGAGCCCTCAGCTTGAGGAGATGGAGCGGTTTTCGGCTCAGGTGATTTGTCCGGTTCGGGCAGAGGCGCTCGGCGATTCCGGTTCTTGCTTACAATAAATCTGAGAG
>JBOGMA010000634.1:0-4170 GCA_050746465.1 Acidobacteriaceae bacterium | reverse complement strand
CGTCCAGCAGAATCGCCTCAACCTGCGTCAGGAAACTATAGTCGCGGTTCAGATGCGTCCACCGCGTCTGCACCATGCCAATTTCCGGCTCGGCAAAGTGATGCACCACCTGCATCAGCCACTCGGGCGGAGGCACAAAGTCCGCATCGAAAATCGCAACAAACTCCCCCTTCGCGACCTTCAGCCCCTCATCCAGCGCCCCTGCCTTGTACCCGTGCCGATTTGTCCTATGGATGTAAACAATCGGCAGCCCCTCCGCCGCGTATCGCTCGCAAATCGCCCGCGCCACTTCCTTCGTCTCATCCGTCGAGTCATCCAGTAGCTGAATCTCCAGCAACTCCCGCGGATAGTCCAGCTTGCTGCACGCCTCAATCAGCCGGTCGATCACAAACTGCTCGTTGTAAATCGGCAACTGGACCGTCACCCATGGCAACTGCTCAAAGTGCTGCGGAGGCTCCTTGGTCGCCTTCTTCTTGTGCCGGTAATACAGCCACACCAGTTGGTACCGATGCATCCCGTAAAACGCCAGACAAACCAGCACTATGAAATAAGGAATCAGCAGCGACGCATCAAACCAGTTCCATTGATACAGGTGCTCAAACGTGTGGTCGCCATAATGGTAACGAAGATACTGCCGAAACCCGCTCCGCTCCTGAAAAAAGGCGAGCGTCTGCAAATGAACATTCCAGCCAGCCAGCGTCGATGCGAGTTGGTGCAGCAGTTTGGTGGTCTCCGCGTCAAATCAGAAACAATCGTACTCCGCTACTCCGCCTTGTAGCTGTCTTTCCCCCAGTGGAAACTCACCGTCGGCGCGCACGTGCTGCTCTGGTAGTACACCACCGTATCACCGTCCGCATGGTTCGGAATCCACGGCGTCAGCGCGCCAATGAACTCCCCATTCCCGTTCACCACCGTCTTCAACGGATGCTTCTCTCCAAACGCCTCCGTCCCAATCGTGTAGCTCGCGTCTTTATGGAAGCCTTCGCCCTCGATCAGCACCAGGTCCGCATTCTTCGCGCCCAGAACCACGCTGAGCTTGCACCCTCTATCGACGCTCTCTATCGGAAACGGCACCACCGTCACCGCCGCTCCATGCTTATTGTCCGCCGCCACCAGCGCCACGCGAATCGGCTCGCCCTTCGCCGCCGTCGTCGTAATCGTAATTGGCGTCCCCGGCTTCATCGTCCGAATACACGGCGGAACATCCGCCGAAGCCGCCTTGGCACCAGCCGCACCCGCCGCATCCGTCGGAGCCGCCGGCCCCGGCGCAGGAACGCCGCACACCGCCGTACCCTGCGCATTCACCACAATCCCCGACATCACCCTGGCCGCG
Source organism: Acidobacteriaceae bacterium (assembly GCA_050746465.1). Taxonomy (GTDB): domain Bacteria; phylum Acidobacteriota; class Terriglobia; order Terriglobales; family Acidobacteriaceae; genus Silvibacterium. The sequence continues at coordinate 2,837 of JBOGMA010000634.1, read as the reverse complement.
CTCTCATTCAACTTCCAACGCAGCATCGTAAGCTGCATGTCCGGCGTAAACCCCGTACCCGTTATCTGATACGTAATCTCCGTCGCTCCCGCCGCATTCTTCGTGCGCCCCGTCTCCTTCAGCGCCAGCGCCATCCCCTTCGCCGAATCCGGAGGCCCCCACATCGCCTGCGCGCGCGCCAGGTTGGTCAGCGCCATCCGCATCCGCTCCTCCTTCTGCTGCTGCAACTCCTGCGGCGTCGCAGTATGCTCCGCCGGCGGAAGGCTATGTAACTGCAACGGTGGCACATTACTCTGCTGCTGCGTGGAAGCAGTGGGAGAATCCGGAACCTGCTCTGCAACCGCAGTCGGCGAACTCTGCTGAGAAGGCGCCGAAGACGTGTCAGGAGATGATTGCGGCGTTGATTGAGCAACAGCAAACGCACAGAGCGGCAAGGCAAGACCGCAAGCCAGGAAATGTCGGAAACGCATAGAACAAGGATAAATGGCCCCAAGCCCCAAGGCCAAACCCTGCACGCTACGGCAAGTTCAGCTTTGCTGTATTACGGTGCAAAACCCTGTCATCCCGCTGAACGCAGTCATCTAACCCTTGTCATCCCGACCGGAGCGACCAACGGGAGCGAAGCGGAGGGACCTGCACTTTCTCTCCCGCCTGCTAACTGCACTCAAACTCACCTACCACCCCAAAAGCTACAATCACTCCATGCCCGAAACCGACCTCCAGGCCCGCGCCCGCAAAATCAAGCTCATCCTCATGGACGTGGACGGAACCCTCACCGACGGCGGCGTCTGCCTCATGGCCACGCCCGGCCGCGACGCCATCTCCGAGCTAAAAATCTTCAACTCCCGCGACGGAGCCGGCCTCAAGCTCGCCAGCATCATGGGCCTCCGCACCGGCTTCATCACCGGACGCAGCTCCGAAGCCGTCCGCCAACGCGCCCGCGAACTCTCCGTCGACTACGTCCACCTAGGCCAGGAAACCAAAACCGCCGCCTTCGAACAATGCCTCAAAGAGTCCGGCGTCTCCGCAGAAGAAACCGCCTGGATCGGCGACGACCTCCCCGACATCCCCCTCGCCCAACGCGCCGGACTCGCCATAGCCGTAGCCGACGCCGCCCCCGAACTCAAAGCCGCCTCCCACTACACCACCCACGCCGCCGGAGGCCACGGAGCCGCCCGCGAAGTAGTCGAACTAATCCTAAAATCCCAAAACCGCTGGGCAGAGGCCATCCCCAAATCCCTCGCCTAGAGCGGAAGATATTGGGGGGCACGGGTGCGCATCTTCTCATCGATAAGTGACTTGGCGATTTATCATTCGTTGAGAGCGCATCAATCGCTATCTAAGCGTCGGTCAATGACGTGAAGATCGTTTCTGACTATTTGGAGAACGCGTGCTCCTAGTCTGCGACGCGACCGCGCGTAACGGTCTACAACTCTAAACGCTCTTTGCCGGCGATCCTCGGGGCGAGAGATTAAAACCATTGTTCGTAAGAGCCTTCGGTGTCACCCGCGCCGTGAGGCTCAGTCAGGCTCTCTGCGCTCCAGCGTCCGTTCTTTCAACATGACGAAGAAGATGGGTACAAGGATCAGCACATTGATCGTCGAGGTAATCATTCCCCCCACGATGGGAGCGGCGATGGGCTTCATCACATCGGAGCCGATGCCGGATTCCCAGAGAATCGGCGCGAGACTGGCTAGCACAGCGCAGACAGTCATCAGTTTGGGGCGCAGGCGCAGCACGGCGCCTTCAATAGCCGCCGCTTCCACATCGGCATTCGTGAGAGGTTTACCAGACTTCAGTTTGTGATCAAGGGCTTCATGCAGATAGACCACCATGACGACGCCGGTCTCGACCGCAATTCCGAAGAGCGCGATATAGCCAACCGCGACAGCCACGCTGAAGTTGTAATGCAGCATCCATTGGAGCAGCAGCCCTCCGCTCAAGGCATACATTGTGGGGAAGATGAGAACAAGTGCCTCCCCCACTGAATGGAAGATCAGGTAGAGGAGCACAAAAATCAGAAAGAATACGAGAGGCAGAATCAATTTGAGTCGCTGCTTCGCCCGTAGTTCGAATTCGTATTCGCCGGACCAGCGGTAGGCGTAGTTTGCGGGAAGTTTCAGCTTCTGGCGGAGCAGCTGGTTAGCCTGATCGACGAATCCTCCGTAGTTCGTGTTCTTCAGGTCGATGTAGACATATCCCGTCAACGCGCCGTCTTCGTCCCGAATCATCGCGGGGCCGCGTGAGAAGGAGATTTTCGCAACCTGACCCAGCGGGATTTGCGCGCCGGACGGCGTTCCAATCAGCACACTTTCCATCTGCTCGGGGTTATCGCGGAAGGCGCGTTGGTAGCGGACATTGATGGGATAGCGCTCGCGTCCTTCGATGTTTTCGGCGATATTTTTGCCGCCGATGCCCGAGGCGACCGCCGCCTGAATATCTGCAACGCTCAGTCCGTAGCGGGCAGCTTCCGCGCGGTTCGGATCCACGTTTACGTAGAAGCCCTGCGCGACCTTTTCCGCGAAGATGGAGCGCACCTGCGGCATGGTGGAGAGGATGCTCTGGATTTGGGCGGCCACTTTCTGTATGCCATCGACTGTTGTCCCCTGGACTTTCAGGCCGACAGGCGTTTTGATTCCGGTCAGTTCCATGTCAAGCCGATTTTCTACCGGCATGGTCCAGGTATTCGAGAGACCCGGAAGCTGGAGCTTCGCATCCATCTGCTGAATAAGCTTGTCGTAGGTCATGCCGGCGGGCCATTGGCTGCGCGGCTTCAACATGATGGTGGTGTCGAACATATTGAGCGGAGCATTGTCGGTTGCGCTGTCGGAGCGCCC
>JBOGMA010000633.1:0-6940 GCA_050746465.1 Acidobacteriaceae bacterium | reverse complement strand
ACGGTGAGGGTGTTGCGGGGAATGTGGACGCTGATGTCGCGCAGGTTATGCTGGCGCGCGCCGCGCACGGTGATGTGGGTGATGGGCATTAAGGTTTTCTATGAATCACGAGCGATGGTTGGCAAATGGGCTGCAACGGCATGGAGTGGGCTGGTCGAAACTGAGCCGATTCCCCTGCCAGTATCTTATTAGGCAATAGAAATGCGGGTCAACGCTGGTTTTTTTGTATCGGAATGTTGATTCGTGGTGGCATCGTAAAAAGAAGCCGGTCAAGATAATTTTGGAAACGCCGGTAGCTGGAAAGAGACGTCAATGCAGGATGCAATAAACTTGTTGATGCTGTTTTGCGCCAGTGTAGCGGCGATGGCTTTGGGGGTTCTGGCGGCGTATGGAATATGCCGCGCGGGCTTCGCGATGCTGCGCATCCATGCGCGCTCGGTGGCCCTGGAACGCGCCGGCATTCAGCGTCCGAGCAAGCCGCAAGTGGCGCGGCTGACCTAGAAAAACTCGGGTTCGAAATGAAGGATGCATTCTACAGGGGCTAAAGCCGTGCCCTGATACGGAACCCAGGTCTCAAAATCGAGATCCTTCGGCTTCGCTCAGGGCAGGCTGTGGGGCACCCAGGCACGTGTTTCCGCCGCGTCTATTGCTGCTGCTGTTGTTGCTGCAGGCGCATATTCTGTAGCTCTTGAAGGATTTCCTGGGGAGTTTTTACCTTCTGCCCTTCTCCGGGCGGTGGGGGCGTGGTGATGGGTTGATTTTCCTGCACGCCTTCCGGTGGCACCTGGCCGTTTTCCGGCTCGGCAGAGGAGTCGGAAGGCGGGGTTTCGTCAGTATCGCCGGCGTCGGTGGTATCTTCGGCTGGCTGAACGTCCCCCTGGCTCTCGACATTCTGTGCGGCGGCGGGGGGCCGTGGCGCGGGGCGGGGAATGCCTGCTGAGCCGCGGAGAGAAAGCGCCATCTCGCGAGGGGTGCCAGCGGGAGTGTTTCCCATCATCAAAACGTTATAGCCGGCGCCGTTGAGCAGATCGGAGAGTACGTCCAGCGGCGCCCCGGGGCCGTAGCTGCCGAAGACACGGGGGTTGGCGTTTCCACTCGTCCGCAATCCGTCGATCTTCATGCCTCCGGCTTTGGCAATCTGCTGAAGAATCTGGGAGAGGGTGGAGTTGTTTGCTTCGACTTTGAGCTTTCCGGAAGCCAGACTGACCTTTGCGGGTTCAGGCGGAGAGCTGAGCAGGGAAGGCGCCACAGCAGGGACCGCGGGTGAGGGTTTGGGGAGCGGAGCGGGGCGCTTTGGTGGTCGAATGGCGGTGGACTGGGTACGGATGACCGGAGCGGGAGCGGCCGGCGCGGAGTGCTGATAGGCCGGACGATAGTTCTGAGCGGAAGCTAACGCGCAGGCCAGAAAAGCGCCGAAGAGCGGCAGAGAACAAAGTGCGAAATGTTTGTTTTGAGACATGGATTGCGGTTTTGAAGGCGCGACTGCGGCTTTCGCCTCTATGTACTAGACTAACGGTGGATTGAATTCGCTCGGGAAATATTTGCGAGCGCATTGAGGGCTATGCGACTGCGCTGGTTAGGTTTCGCTGTTCCCGTGGGGTTGCTGGCACTGATGTACGGGCCTGCTCCGGCGTTTGGGGTGTCCTGCACGACTGAGAGCCAGATGACGCAGGCACAGCGCGGGATGCTGGAGCAGGCGGCGCGATCGCTGGGCGCACAGATTCAGACGGGCAACATTGCGGGGGTGAAGGCCGACACGGCGGCTTCGGTTGTCGCCCACTTTGAGCCGCTGGCCGCGACGATCGAGCGGGTTGGTCCTGAGATCAAGCAGGCGACGCTGACGGTGGAGGCGCTTTACAGTCTGAACGCAACCGATCTTCAAGCGGGAAGCGGCAATGCGGAATTTTTCTGCGCGGTGCCGAATTCGTCGCTCATGGTTACGATAACGATTCCGGGGCTGCCGGCAGGGAATTACGCGCTGGCGATTCTGCATGCGACCGGGGTTGCGCATCCGCAGCAGATTACGTTGATTCTGGAGAGCCAGGGCACGGGTTCGGCGCGGTGGAAGCTGGCGGGGCTGTATGTTCGTCCGCGGACGGTGGCGGGACATGATGGCGTGTGGTACTGGAGGCAGGCGCGGGTGTATGCGCAGAAAAAGCAGCACTGGAATGCATATTTTTATTACCAGACGGCGGAGTTTCTGCTGAATCCTGTTGATTTCCTTTCCAGCCCGAATTTGCAGAAGTTACAGAAAGAAATGGCGGCGGTGAAGCCGGCGGATTTGCCGGGGAAGGCTCCGCTGACGGTGCAGGCGGGTGGGCAGAGCCTCGCCGTTACGGCGCTGCGGACGGACACTTTTCAGGGCGGGCTTGATCTGGTGGTGGATTACCAGGCAAGGGGCGTGAGCGGGCCGGTGGAAACGCGGACGCAGATTGTGGAGTTGATGAAGGCGCTGCTGTCGAAGCATCCGGAGCTTCGGGAAGGGTTCCACGGGGTTTGGGTTTATGCTTCCAGCGGCACGGGCGCTCCTTTTGCGATAGAGTTGCCGATGGATCAGATTCATTAGAATTACGCCGAGCCGCGGTGCGGGCAATTTCAGGAAGGGAAATTTTTGTTCGTATGCCAAACCTGATGGAGAAGACGCTGAGCCAGGCGATTTTCGAGCGTCGCGATACGCCGAGCTTTGATGGCGCGCCGATTCCGGATGAGGACCTGAAGAAGATTCTGGATGCGGGGCTGCATGCGCCGAGCGGGTTCAATATGCAGCCGTGGCGGTTCATTGTGGTTCGGGACGAGGAGCAGAAGAAGAAGCTGCGGCGGGCCAGCTTTAATCAGGCGAAGGTGGAAGAGGCTTCCGCTGTCATTGTGGCGTGTGGGGACGCCGATGGGTGGCGGAATGGCGATCTGGAGGAGATGCTGCGGCTGGGACGCGAGGGCGGCATGCCGGAGACTTTTGCAGCGCAGGCTCAGACGAGCATTCCGAATTATCTTGGGAATCATCCCAACCTGACGGCGTGGCTTAACAAGCAAGTGACGGTCGCATTCACCAGCATGATGCTGATGGCGGAGGTTCTGGCCTATGACACTGCGCTGGTGGAAGGGATTGAAGAAGATAAGGTGCGCGAGATTTTGAAGCTGCCGTTGAGCTATCAAGTTGTTGCGCTGCTGGTGCTGGGGCATTTGCGAGGAGACGATAAGTTTTACCCCGGGCGGTTCAGCACGGAGCGGACTTTGTTTGATGGTGAATACGGAAAGCCGCTGAAGTTGTGAGGCTTGTCGAGTTTTGTAGCTGGTTTGGGTTTGGCTGAAAACGAGTGCAGGAAGCCGATGAAGTTGTGAGGGGACGCGAATATCCAGAGCGCCCGATTGTGGGGGTGGGCGCGGTGATCATTCATGAAGACCGGGTGCTGCTGGTTCGGCGTGGGCATGCTCCGTTAAAGGGTGAGTGGTCGGTGCCGGGCGGCGCTCTGGAAGTCGGCGAAACGCTGGCGGACGGCGTGACGCGCGAGGTTCTGGAAGAGACGGGACTGGAAGTTGAGCCACTGGCGATGGTCGACGTGCTGGATCGAATCGCGCGCGACGATGCGGGGCGGGTTCAGTTCCATTATGTGCTGGTGGATTATCTTTGCCGCGTGATTGGCGGGTCGGAGGCGTTCGCGAGCGATGCGGTTGGGCTGCGGTGGGCGGCGAGGGATGAGTTGGGAGATGTGGCGGAGTTTACTCGAGATGTGATTTTGAAGGCGTGGGGGATGGCGGATTCGCTTTAGTAGAAAGTGCAGGTCCGCTACGCTCACTGCGCTCGCTCCGGTCGGGATGACAAAAATTAGCTTTAGGTGCTGCCCTTCCAGACGTAGGCTCCGGGTTGGGGTAGGTTAATGTGGGCGAGAACGCGGGCGACGAACTGGCGGGCCATTTCGGTTGAGTTGGCGGGCTGGTTGTAGAAGGCGGGGATGACGGGGAAGATGGTGGCTCCGGCGTCGGCGGCGAGCGTCATATTGCGAAGATGAATTTTGTTGAAGGGCGTTTCGCGCACGCAGAGCACGAGCGGGCGGCGCTCCTTGAGGCAGACGTCGGCGGCGCGCTCGATGAGGTTTTGCGCGAGGCCGTTGGCGATGCCGGCGAGCGTGCCCATGCTGCAGGGCAGGATGATCATTCCGCTGGAGGGATAGCTTCCGCTGGCGACACAGGCGGCGATGTCGGTTTCGGAAAGCTGATGGATTTTGAAGGGAGACCTGCCGAGGAGTTTTTCGGTGAGGTTGTTGCGGCCGCTGATTTGCAGTTCTTCGGCCATGACGCGCAGGGAATTTTCTGACGGGATGAAGTTGACTCGCTCGACGCGCGCGTCTGCTTCCAGAGCTTGCAGGAGAAGTTGCCCGAGGATGGCTCCGCTGGCTCCGGTGATGGCGACGGTGAGGTTCATAGGCGCGGGCGCAAGAGCCATTCTCTCATTTTTGGCGAAAAGTGCGGGTCTCTCCGCTCCGTCCGCGAAAAGCGCGGACTCCGGTCGAGATGACAACCTTTGTAACTGGGGACAGTCTAGGGGCTTGATTGCGGCGTCGGAGGCGGTGAGAGCTTGCGCCATGTTTTTCGGATGAAGCGGAAGATCCAGCGGGCGGCGAGCAGAGCGCAGAGGATGAGCGCGGCGGCGATTGTGGCGGAAACCCAGGGATGGCGGGTGGTGAGCCAGGTGATGCCGACGGCGAGAGCGTCTTCGCTGGTGCTGAGGGCGATGTTGGAGAGCGGTTCGGGGCTGGTGGTGACGGCGGCGCGGACGGCGGTTTTGGAACCATGCGCGACAAAGGCGATGGCGGCTCCGCCGATTGCGGCGAGGATTTGCATCTGCGGGGATAGATGGGACGTGGCCTGATACGCGATGAGCGCGGCGACAGGGAGACGGACGAAGGTGTGCAGCGCGTTCCAGATGAGGTCGAAGCCGGGGATTTTGTCGGCAATGAATTCAACGCCGAACATGCTCGCGCTGACGCCGATAACCCACCAGCTTCCGAGGGCGTCGAGGCCGGGCGGCAGAGCGACCCAGTGTGCGTGGGCGAGCAGGCCGAGGGTGAGGACTGTGGCGTAGACGTTGAGTCCGGCGGCAAAACTTGCGGCGATGATGAGCGCCGCGATGTTGGCTGGGGTGAAGATGGTCATGCGGAATTCCCCCACACAAGCAAAACGCGCTTGTGTGGGCCACCCGTCGAAGGATGACCCTATCGAGGCAATCTATTATGCGCCCGCGATTGCGCGGGGCGCTACCAGCTTAGGCTTGTTTCAGCACGCGGTCGAAGATGGCGTCGACGTTGCCTAGCTGGCGGTTGAGGTCGAAGGTTCGGGCGAGCTTTTCGGGGGTGAGGCGGCCGGTGATTTCCGGGTCGGCAGCGACGAGGTCGCGGAAGACGAGGTCGTTTTTCCAGGCGTTCATGGCGTCCTTCTGGACGAGGCGGTAGGCGTCCTCGCGCAGCATTCCCGATTCAGCAAGGTCGAGCAGAAGCTGTCCGCTGAATACGAGGCCGCCGGTGCTTTCGAGGTTCTTCAACATGCGCTGCGGGTAGACGAGGAGCCTCTCGATGAGGTTTGCGGTTTTGGCGAGCAGGTAATCGGTGAGGATGGTGGAGTCGGGGAAGATGACGCGCTCGGCGGAGGAGTGGGAGATGTCGCGCTCGTGCCAGAGGGCAACGTTTTCGTAGGCGGTTTGCGCGTTGGCTCGGACGACGCGGGAGAGACCGCTGATTTGTTCGCAGGTGATGGGGTTGCGCTTGTGCGGCATGGCGGAGGAGCCTTTTTGTTTTTCGGAAAATTACTCCTCGGCTTCGCGGACTTCGGTGCGCTGGAGGTGACGAATCTCGGTGGCGATTTTGTCGAGCGTGGCGGTGATGATGGCGAGCGTGGAGATGTAGTGCGCGTGGTGATCGCGCTGGATGACCTGGGTGGCGATGAGCGTGGGCTTGAGTCCGAGTTTTGCGCAGATGCGCTCTTCGTGCGAGGGCTTAAGGTGGCCGAAGGTTCCGACGGCTCCGGAGAGCTTGCCGAGGCGCATCTGCTCGGCGGCTTCGTCGAAGCGCTTGAGGTTGCGCATGGTTTCGGCATACCAGTTGAGGAGCTTGAGGCCGAAGGTGGTGGGCTCGGCGTGAACGCCGTGGGTGCGGCCGATGGCGGGCGTGTGCTTGAATTCGAGAGCGCGCTTTTTGAGGACTCCGGCGAGTTGCACGAGGTCTTCACGGAGTATTTCGGACGCGGCTTTGAGTTGGAGGGCTTGTGCTGTATCGACGACGTCAGTGGAGGTGAGGCCGTAGTGGAGCCAGCGGGATTCAGGGCCGACGTGCTCAGCGACGGCGGTTGTGAAGGCGATGACGTCGTGGCGGACTTCGGCTTCGATCTGGTTGATTCGGTCCACGTCGATTTTGCCGCGCTCGCGGATGGCCTTTGCGGCTTCGGCGGGAACGATGCCGTCTTCGGAGAGGGTTTCGCTGGCGGCGGCTTCGACCTCAAGCCACATGCGGTACTTGTTTTCGTCACTCCAGATGCGGCCCATTTCGGCGCGGGTATAACGTGCGATCAAACGAAACCTCCGTAGGTAGACTCTTATTCTATCGTTTGCGTATGCTGGCTTATAGCTTCGAGGAAGGATTACGCCATGCCGAATGCCGTTACCATAGCCCGATTCACCGAGCCGCTGGAGGCGGAGATGGCCCGTTTGCGGCTGCAATCCGCCGGAATCGAGACGTTTCTTTCCGGAGAGAACGCCGGAATGATGGAGCCGGGCCTGGGCCCGCTGCAACTTCAGGTAAGCGTGGAGGATGAGGCCGACGCGCGCGCCATCATGGCTGATCCGGGGCTTGCGGAGGGCGAGGAGACCGATTCGGATGGGTCGGTAACGACGGAAGGGCGAGGCCGCTAGGATTTTTCACCATAGCGAACACAGAGGCTTCTGTGGAAGAGA
>JBOGMA010000632.1:0-6131 GCA_050746465.1 Acidobacteriaceae bacterium | reverse complement strand
GTTCCACCCAGCCGCAAAAGCACTACACCACCATCGACTGGGCCAACTCCGGTACCATCTCCGGAACCATCCACTTCACCGGCCAGGCTCCCAAACGCATTCCCATCGACATGGGCCAGGACCCGGTTTGCAGCCTCGCCCCCGCCAATCTCACCGAGCAGTACGTTGTCGATAACGGCGGCCTCGAAAACGTCCTGGTCGCCATCAAATCCGGCCTTGGCGACAAAGCCTACGCCGCGCCCTCCACACCCGTTGTCATGGACCAGAAAGGCTGCCGCTACGTCCCACACGTCATCGGAGCCATGGTTGGCCAGCCCATCCAGTTCACCAACAGCGACAACACCATGCACAACGTCCACATGATCCCGACCCTCGGCACCAACCAGACCGTCGATATCTCCGAAGCTCCCAACGGCCCCGCCGAAACCCGCGTCCTCTCCACGCCCGAGCTTATGATCCCGGTCCGCTGCAACAATCATCCCTGGATGGAAGCCTTCATCAACGTCGTCAACAACCCCTTCTACGCCGTCTCCGCTAACGAAGGCCACTTCACCATCAAAGGCGTCCCGCCCGGAACCTACACCCTCGTCATCGACCACGAAAAACTCGGCCAGAAAACCACCACCGTAACCGTCCAGCCGCACCAGACCGCAACCGTGGACGTGACCTACGCGATGCCGGCTGGGCAGCAAGAATGATGCGCGGTTGTCGCCTGTCTCTCTCAGGCGCAGCATTTTGCATCGCACTTTTCTTTCTTGTAGCTTTGACGCCCGCGAGTGCGGCTCAGGCCCAAAAGCCATCCAACGTCTCGAATCAGCAGCGGGCCGCGCTTGCCATCAAAGCCCTCCAGCGGTGGTACAACCCGCACACCGGCCTCTACCGCACAACCGGCTGGTGGAATTCCGCCAATGCCATCACCACTCTCGCCGACTATTCGCGAGCCGCCCACACCAAAAAATTCAACTCAGTCTTTAAGAACACCTTCAAGGCGGCGCAGAAAACATCCCCCGGCTTCATCAACCAGTATTACGACGACGAAGGTTGGTGGGCGCTCGCCTGGATCGACGCTTACGACCTGACCCATCATCAGCAGTATCTCAACATGTCCGAGTCCATCTTTGCCGACATGGCAGGAGGATGGAGCACCGAATGTTCCGGCGGCATCTGGTGGAGCAAAAAGCGAAACTACAAGAACGCCATCGCCAATGAATTGTTCCTCTCAGTTGCGGCGCATCTCGCCAACCGCGCCGCCACGGCTCAGGAACGGTCCGTCTATCTCGCATGGGCCAACCGCGAATGGCAATGGTTCTCGCACACCGGCATGATCAATAGCCATCACCTAATCAACGATGGACTCGACGCTCATTGTCGAAACAACGGCCGAACCACCTGGACCTACAACCAGGGAGTCATCCTCGGCGGCCTGGCCGAACTCAACCGCGCCAACCACGACCAATCTCTTATCGACGAAGCGCAAAGCATCGCATCTGCCACGCTCTCCGACCCCGAGCTAGTCAAAAACGGAATCCTCCACGAGCCCTGCGAACCAAATTGCGGAGCCGACGGATCGCAATTCAAAGGAATCTTCGTCCGCAATTTAGGCGAGCTTGACCAGATCAGCCGAAGCCCGCAATTCGAGAAATTCATCCAGCGAAACGCAGACAGCATCTGGTCCGGCGCGCATCCTCCCGCCTATCGCCTCGGGCTCATCTGGTCCGCGCCTTACGGAACAGCCAACGCCAGCACCCAGAGTTCCGCAGCAGACACCCTCGCCGCCGCCTTGCGACATTAACCCGCCTGAGGTTGCTGCGCGGATTCGTCACGCAATTCCGCAATGTCAATCTGCTTGCCCTCCGCGATACACTAGATTCACAGCAATTTCCCCAGCTCACACACCAGCGCGCGCGGGGAACGCTGGCTTTTCAGCAAGGTAGGCTTACACAGACTCATGCGGCAGCAGATAGGCATTCTTGGCGCGACCGGAATGGTCGGGCAGCGTTTTATTCAGCTTCTTGAGAACCATCCACTGTTCGAAGTGGCCTGGCTCGCCGCCAGCGACCGCTCCAGCGGCAAAAAGTACGGCGACGCCGTCAAGTGGAAGCTCGCCACCGCGCTTCCCGACCGCATCGCCAACATGACGGTCTCACCCGCCGTGCCCGACAACGCGCCCAAGGTCATCTTTGCCGCGCTCGACGCCGATATCGCCCGCGAAATGGAACCCTCCTTCGCCGCCGCCGGCTGCGCCGTCATCTCCAACTCCAGCGCCTTCCGCATGAATGACGACGTTCCCCTCGTCATCCCCGAGGTCAACGCCGACCACCTGCCCATTCTCGAAGAGCAGTCCTGGCGCAAACAGTCCGGCGGATACATCGTCACCAACCCCAACTGCTCTGCCATCGGACTTGTCCTCGTCCTCAAGCCGCTGGTCGAGCGCTTCGGCATCGACGCCATCTTCGTCAGCACCATGCAGGCCATCAGCGGCGCGGGATACCCCGGCGTCGCCTCCATGGACATCCTCGGCAACGTCGTCCCCTACATCAAGAACGAGGAAGAAAAGATGCAGGCCGAAACGCTCCGCCTGCTCGGCTCGCGCGACGGCAAAGTCGTTCGCCCGCTCCCCGCGAAAATGTCCGCGCACTGCAACCGCGTCTCCGTTGAAGACGGCCACACCGAAAGCGTCAGCATCAAGCTTTCGCGCAAGGTCACTCGCGAAGAAATCCTCGAAGCCTGGCGCGAGTTCACGCCGCTCGCCGGACGCAACCTTCCCACCGCCCCCGAGCAGCCCGTCGAGTTCACGCCGCTTGAAGACCGCCCGCAGCCCCGTCTCGACAAGATGCGCGGCAACGGCATGGCCGCCACCGTAGGGCGTCTCCGCCCCTGCACGCTCCTCGACTGGAAATTCACCGTGCTCTCCCACAACACCATCCGCGGAGCCGCCGGAGCCGCGCTCCTCAACGCCGAACTGCTCGTCTCGCTCGGAAAACTCGACCCGGTGGCCGTACCCGCATGACCGATCTGCCAAGTTCCAATCTCGTGGTCATGAAGTTCGGCGGAACCTCGGTCGAAGACGCCACCGCCATCCATCGCACCGCCGGTATCGTTCAGGGCCGTCGCGACAAGGGCCTCACGCCCATCGTCGTCGTCAGCGCCATGGCCAAGGTTACGGATCAGCTCCTCGCCGCCGCCGCAGCGGCCGCCGCGGGCAATCGAGACGAGGCCCTCGCTCTTTCCTCGCGCCTCCTCGACCGGCATATCCAGGCCGCCTCCGAGCTCGTCTCCGCCGAAACCATCAACGCTCTCGGCAAATGGATCAACGACGAATTCGCCGGCCTCGATGAAGTTCTCCGCGGCCTCGCAGCCGTCGGCGAGCTCACGCCGCGTATCAGCGACATGATCGTTTCCGAAGGCGAACGCCTCTCCAGCCGCATTATCGCCGAAGCCTTCCTTCATCGCGGCCTCAACGCCGTACACGTTGATTCGCGCACCTGCATCATCACCGACGCGCAGCACGGCAAGGCCATCCCCCAGGACGCGCTCCTTGAAGAACGCCTGAAGCAGCACGTTCTCCCCTACGCCGCCGAAAATCGTGTCGTCGTCATGGGCGGCTTCATCGGCTCAACAGAAAATGGCGTAACCACCACCCTGGGACGCGGCGGCTCCGACTTTACCGCCGCCCTCGTTGGCGGAGCCATCGACGCGCAGGCCATCGAAATCTGGACCGACGTCAACGGCATCATGACCACCGACCCGCGCATCGTTCCCGATGCGCTTCGGGTCAAAACCATCAGCTTTGAGGAAGCCGCCGAGCTCGCCTACTTCGGAGCCAAAGTCCTGCACCCAGCCACCATCCTCCCGGCCGTCAAGAAAAACATCCCCGTGCTGGTGCTCAACTCGCGCAACCCGGAGAACGAAGGCACGCGCATCATCTCGCTCGCGCCCCACTGCCGCAGCCCCTTCAAGTCCATCGCCGTCAAGCGCCGTCTTACCATCATCGACGTGGTCGCAAGCCGCATGCTGATGTCGCACGGCTACCTGCGCGCCATCTTCGAGGTCTTCGACCGCCACAAGTGCCCGGTCGACATGGTCTCCACTTCCGAAGTCTCCATTTCGCTTACCGTTGACTCCAACGAGAAGCTGCCCGAGATCGCCGCCGACCTGAGTCAGCTCGCCGACGTGAAATACGAAGGCCGCAAAGCCCTCATCTGCATGGTCGGCGAAAACATTCGCGGACAGCAGGGAATCGCCGCCCGCGTCTTCCAGGCCATCCGTCACGTCAACGTCCGCATGATCTCGCAAGGCGCATCGGAAATTAATATGAGCTTCATGATCGAAGAGGAGGACGCCGAAGAAGCCATCCGCTCGCTCCACGCCGCCTTCTTCAACGACCCCGACCCGGAAATCTTCGACGTCGAAGCCTTGCGTACTTCGGTTTAAGCTTCAGCGATTCTTCGGCTGTGACAGACTGAGCCAGTTTCCAAACGGATCCTTGAGTACGGCAACCACGCCATAAAATTCATCTTTGGGCTCCGAGACAAACTCCACGCCCTTCGCTTTGTACTCTTCGTAAGTCTTGCGGCAGTCCGCTGTCTGAAAAACACCTGCGCTCAACCAGCCTCTCTTCAGCAATGCCGCCAGCTCCTCTACATCTTTTTTCTTTCGATCTCCGTCGGTGGGGTTTTCTCGCTGGCCGAACTCTCCGCTACTGCCGACCTTAACAAGCGCGATCTCAATTTCTGCCTGTCCCTTAGGAGCTACCGTCATCCAGCGAAAGCCGTTGGGAGCGGAATAATCCGTCTTGAGTTCAAAGCCCAGCTTATCCACATAGAACTCCTTGGCCAAATCCTGATCGAGCACGTTGATGCTGGTGTGTGTCATTTTCTGAAGCATGCCCTTCTCCTTTATCCAGAGCTTAGCAACGCAGGCGCGAACCTGTTTCTTGATTCTTGCTGTTTTAGGAACTCAGCCGGCCGTCATTTCACGGCAAACGCGCGAAGAAAACATTCTGGAACCATGAGCAGCTTCCAGGGCGCGCGATATCCAAAAATACCGCGGACCTGCCTCTGAAATTCGACGGGGCTTTGTCCATAATGCGCGCGGAATTTGGAAGAGAACGATCCCAGACTCTCGTATCCAACATCGAGACACACGTCTGTCACCGTGCGGCCTGAAGCGAGCAACTGGCGGGCACGGTCCATGCGCAGGCGGGTCAGGAAGTCATGTGGAGTCTCCCCAAAAGTCGATCGAAAGAGGCGATGGAAGTGAAATTCAGAAAGACAAGCTTCCCGCGCTGCCTGCTGAAGAAGCACGCGCGAACGGTATTCCGCTGCAAGCAGATCGCGTCCCCGACAAAGGCGGCGGAAGGTATCGTCATGGAGCAATTCTGCCATCGCGGAAATGATACATGGGCCACGCTTCGTTCAACCACCAGCTAAAATATAGCTTCACATAATCAACGAGGCACCAATGCTCTTTCTCGTCTTAGGTAAAGGCAAAACCGGCAGCCTGGTAGCCGACGTGGCCCACGAACACGGCCACAGCGTCCGCGTGCTCGGCGAAGAAGAAAACCACAATGCCTCCGCGCTCACCCCGCCCTTCCTCGCGGGCTTCGACGCCGTTATCGACTTCACCACGCCCGAAGCCGCGGTCCACAATCTCCGCGCCTGCCTTGCCACCGGAGCCCGCGTCGTCGTCGGCACGACCGGCTGGTATCAGCATCTCCATGATCTGCGCGAACTTGCCCAGCGCCGCAACGCCGGATTCCTCTACGGAACCAACTTCTCCATGGGTGTCCAGGCCATGCTTCGCGTCGCGCGTGAGCTCGCCATCGCTGCCCCCGCCTACAAATTCAGCATCACGGAAACCCATCACGTCAGCAAAAAAGACGCGCCATCGGGAACCGCCCTCTCCATCAAACAAGCTCTATTAGCCGCGAACCCGAAACTCGAAATCGAAATCACCTCAAAGCGCGAAGGCGACGCCTCCGGCATTCACGCCATCGAAGCCCGCTCCGCCAACGACATCCTCGAACTCAAGCATGAAGCCTTCTCCCGCCTCGGCTTCGCCGAAGGAGCCGTCCGCGCCGCCGAGTGGATCGCCGGCAAATCCGGCGTCTGGGAATTCAGCCAAATCGC
>JBOGMA010000631.1:0-4604 GCA_050746465.1 Acidobacteriaceae bacterium | reverse complement strand
CCATGGGGACGCTGAATATTCCCATTTTTCATGAAGCGAAGTTTCGTGGCGACGCCGATGTTGCCCACTCGCAGGTGGAACAGCTTCAGTCGCAGATGAATGATCTGAGCACCGCCATTGACCAGCAGCTCCGTGATGCGCTGCTGGATATTACCTCGTCGCGGCAGCTTGTGCAGGTCGCCAGCAGCAGCGTGTCACTGGCGACCACCGCGCTCGGCCAGGCCACGCAGCGCTTTAAGGCGGGAGTGGACACGAATCTTCCGGTGACGCAGGCCCAGTCCACGCTGGCGCAGGCGCAGACCCAGTACGTCAACAGCATTTACGACTACAACCAGGCCAAGCTCGCGCTGGCGCGGAACCTTGGCGTCATTCAGAACCAATTCCAGACGTATCTTCCCACCCAGTCCGTAAAGTAGTTTGGCTGCATCTCAATCAGGAATAAGACGCCCCAGCGCGCTGATCCTCGGCAGAGTGATATTCTCTGCTTTGCTCTACGTGATTTTCCGCAGCACTGTATAGGTTCCCATTTCATGCTGAAGGTCATCTCGTCTCACGTATTTCTTCGTCACCGGCTCCATCCCGGCCTGCTCGATATTTTGCAGAAGGCCGGCGCGGAGGGCGTGGAGCTTTTTGCCGCGCGCCAGCACTTCGACTACACCAACCGCTCCGAAGTGCGGGAACTGGCGGGATGGTTCCAGGCCAACCCGAGCGAGGCATTCTCCATGCACGCGCCGCTCTATCCCGACGCGGAGATGGGCCGCGGCGGAGGGCCCGCCGTCAACGTGCTGCATCCGGAGAAGGGGCGTCGCATCGACGCCATGGACGAAATCAAACGCGCTCTGGAAGTGGCCGAGCAGATTCCGTTCCGATTCCTCATCGTCCACCTCGGCGAGCGGGAAGACACCTGGAACCCCCGTGCCCTGGAATTTTCGCTGACCGCGCTGGAGCACCTGCACGCCTTTGCCAACCCGCTCGGGGTCAAGCTGCTGGTTGAAAATCTCCAGAATGAAGTTACTCAGCCGGCAAACCTGCTTGAGATTCTGAACGTTGGTCATTTCCGCGACATCGGCGTATGCGTGGACGTGGGCCATGCGCACATCGGCGAAGGCGAAGCCGCCGCCATTGAAACGCTCAAGCCGCTGCTGCGCACCTCGCACCTGCATGACAACCACGGCGACCGTGACGAGCACCTGTGGCCGGGCGACGGAACCATCGCATGGGACCAGGTATGGGATGGGTTGAAGAGCGCTCCGCAGGGTCCGGCGGGCGTGCTGGAAATTCACTACACCCTCGGCGATTCCCCCGAAACCGTTGCCGAAAAAGCCGCGAAAGCGTTCGAGAAATTTTAGGTGGCCCGCACAAGCTCTTTTTCTCGTGAGAGAAAAACCGCACTTCAGCCGCGTTAAACTCAAGAGTTGTCATCCCGACCGAAGCGACCGAAAGGGAGCGAAGCGGACGGACCTGCATTTTCTTCCGTCAAGACTACGCACAGGTTTCAGCCCCTGAGGAATCAGATGACAGAACAAGCTCAATCCAATCCACCCCTCACCACTATCGCCAAGATCGGCGAGCACGAAGGGCAAAGCGTCACCCTTCACGGCTGGCTCTACAACCTGCGCGAAAGCGGCAAGTTGCTCTTCCCCATCTTTCGCGACGGCAGCGGAACCATTCAGGGCATCGTCCCCAAAGCGGCTGTTCCGGCGGAGGTCTTCGACGCAATCAAGGGGCTCACCCATGAGTCCAGCGTCATCGTCACTGGAAAGGTTCGTGCCGACAAGCGCGCTCCGGGCGGCTACGAACTGGACGTCGAAAATATTGAAGTCGTCCAGCGCGTTCCGGAAGACACGCCTTTTCCCATTTCGCTCAAGGAGCACGGCACCGAGTTCCTGATGGAGCATCGCCACCTGTGGATTCGCACCCCGCGCCAAGCCGCGATCCTGCGCATTCGCGCTGAAATCATCAAGGCCGCCCGCGACTTCCTCGACGACCGCGGCTTCACGCTGACCGACCCGCCAATCCTGACTCCCGCAGCCTGCGAAGGCACCAGCACGCTCTTTCCCGTTGAGTATTTTGGAGACCAGGCATACCTCACGCAGAGCGGTCAGCTTTATATCGAGAGCACCGCCCTCGCGCTGGGTAAGGTCTATTCATTCGGCCCGACGTTCCGTGCGGAAAAATCCAAAACCCGCCGCCACCTCACCGAGTTCTGGATGGTCGAGCCGGAAGTCGCCTTCTGCGATCTCGACGGCCTCATGGAATTGGCCGAGCAGTTCCTCAGCTTCATCGTCGATCGCGTCCTCACCCGCCGCCCCGCTGAACTCAAAGTCATCCAGCGCGACGTTGCCAAGCTCGAAGCCATCAAGCCGCCATTCCCGCGCCTCAGCTACGACGAAGCCGCCGCGATGCTCAACGAAGCCCACAAAAAGGGTCTGCTGGAAAATCCCTTCGAGTATGGCAACGACTTCGGCTCGCCGGACGAAACGTATATCTCGTCGCAGTTCGACCGCCCGGTGATGGTGCACCGCTATCCCGCCGACGTAAAGGCCTTCTACATGGAGCCCGATCCGCAGAATCCGAAGTACGCGCTCTGCGTCGATGTGCTGGCGCCCGAAGGCTACGGCGAAATCATTGGAGGCTCGCAACGCATCGCCTCCTACGACCTGCTCAAGCAGCGCATCGAGCAGCACAACCTCCCGCTCGAAGCCTTCCAGTGGTATCTCGACTTGCGCCGCTACGGTTCCGTCCCCCACTCCGGCTTTGGAATGGGCATCGAGCGCGCCGTCGCCTGGATCTGCGGCCTCGACCACGTCCGCGAAACCATCCCCTTCGCCCGCACGCTCAACCGCATCTATCCGTAGGAATGGGTGGCCCACTCAAGCGTCTTTTGCTTGATTGGGGGCAGGAAAAGATGAAGAAATTGCCACACTGTGGGTGCCCCACATCTCGCTTTTGAGATGTGGGCGCTAGGTTAGACTCAATGGTTGCCCTGAGGAGCGCTTATGCCGCAAGCCGCCGAGCAAGTCAGCCGGGGAGTGCAGTCGCTGCCGCCGCGCAAAATCAAAGTCATCGGCGTGCCGCTCGATCTGGGAGCCTCGCGCCGCGGCGTGGACATGGGTCCTTCGGCGGTGCGCGTCGCCGGTCTCCAGGCGCGTCTGGAAGCACTCGGCCACGAGGTCCACGACTCAGGCAATATCAGCGTGGCCATCGCTGAAACCAAAAACGTTGGCGAGCACAACGCCCGTTACCTCAGCGAAATCACCGAAACCTGCGCCAACGCCGCCGAGATGGTGGAGCAGTCTCTCGAAGAGGGTATGACGCCGGTGATTCTGGGCGGAGATCACTCCGTCGCCGCTGGAACCGTATCGGGAGTGGCGGCGTATTTTCGCAAGCGGGAGCAGAAGATCGGCCTCATCTGGATCGACGCCCACGCCGACTTCAACACACCCGTAACTTCGCCGAGCGGCAACGTCCACGGAATGCCCTTGGCCGCCCTCGCCGGCCTCGGCCCCGTTCCGCTGGTCAATATCTTGGGCTTTAGCCCCAAGGTCCAGCCGGAAAACATCGTCATCGTAGGCGTGCGCGACATCGACGCTACCGAAAAAGAAAACCTCCGCCGCGCCGGCATCACCGAGGTCTACACCATGCGCGACATTGATGAGCGCGGCATGAGGACGGTGATGGAAGAAGCCCTGCGCGCCGCCGGACGCGGTACCGCCGGGTATCACATCTCGCTTGACATGGATTGGATCGACCCTGAAGACGCCCCCGGCGTGGGAACCCCGGTGCGTGGCGGAGCTACCTACCGCGAAGCCCACCTCGCTATGGAAATCATCGCCGATCACGGGCGGATGGTGAGCTTTGAGATTGTGGAAGTGAATCCGGTGATTGACGAGCACAACCGGACGGCGGATCTTGCCGTCCAGCTCATCTGCTCAGCATTCGGAAAAAAGATTCTGTAAGATTGCGACCAATGGCGGAAGAAGCAGGCACGGACACCAATGTGGTTCTTCCAGGAGGACGGAAGCTTTACGTGCTCGCCTGCGTCATTTACGGACTCGCGGCAATCAGCACGATTAGCAACTTGAGACCATACGTCGCGCCTCACTACCATCACCCAATTTGGCATTGGACTGAATGGCTCGATATTGGAGTGGATGCCTGGTGCATCTATTTTCTCTTTGAAGTGTTCTCTACCTTGTCCAATCGCATTGAACACACTGTCTGCATATTGACGATGGTGTGGTTCACATTAGGGATTCCCAAGTCTCTCCACCGAATTGGCTACAGTTGGGGACAAGTGCCATACGACAATTGGATAGACTTGGTTGTTGTCTGCATTGCTGCATTCCTGGTGTTCCTGCGTACATTCCAGGTCTTCAGTAGCCATAAAGTGTAACCCTCTCGTCCTCCTTCATTCTCGAGTTCCACGGCTGCACAACCGCACTGCCGACCTCGCCGTCCAGACATTTCCTCGGCATTTGGAAAGAAGATACTGTAAGGGCGCAGCCGGTAGGAACGAAAAAGGCCGCACCACTCTGGCGCGGCCTTCTTCCTTTTCTAACGTGTCCCAGAAGCTACTTTGCAGCCTGCGTCACAAACACCAC
>JBOGMA010000630.1:0-4359 GCA_050746465.1 Acidobacteriaceae bacterium | reverse complement strand
AAACTGAGCCGACGGCTAGCGGCGGGGTTCGGCTGGTCGCCGTGGGCTTGACTGGACGACGGTACAAGGTGATCTGCGGTGAGGAGAAGACAGAGTTTCGGCCTGAGTCTGCAAAGCCTTTGGTTCTGCGCGTTACGGCCGGGAGTTCACGGGCTCGGGTGGAGATCGTGCGGGATTAGCTCCAATCGCAATTCACAATCGGATGTGGGTGCGGATCCAGTTCTGGCAGGGTTTTTCGAAGTAGTAGGTGACGAGCATTGCGGCGCCAATGAGGATGGCATAGCTGAGCCAGGGGTCGAACTGGGCGAGGTGGAGATGCTTGAGTATTTTCCAGCGGTGGAGCAGGTTCCACATGTTGAAGTGCAAAATATACAGGCTGTAGCTTGATTGTCCGACGATGGCGAAGGGCGCGAAGCCGAAGATGCGGGCGATGAGATTGCGTCCGGCGAGGCCAAGGATGGCGAGCGCGAAGAGCGGCATCATGAGGCCGTCGTGCATCATGGGATATGGCATTTTGTCGCCGTAATAAAGGATGAGGTAGATGCCGCTGATGCCGAGCAGGCCGAAGAGCAGGCGGCGGCGGGCGGCGCGCGGGATCATGGCGTCGAGGTCGGCGAGGGCGATTCCGAAAAGGAAAGCCGGAATGTGCGGAGGGGGCGTGAACTTGAGAGCGCGAATCCAGAAGCCTTCGGTGTAGCGGTTGGCGTGCATCACGCCGTCGGGATGGAGCCACATGTAAAGGCTGGGGCAGACCATTCCAAGGGCCCAGAGCGCGAGCAGCACTCCGAGCAGTGGCCACAGGCGCTTGGGACGCTTCCATAAAACGACGAACGGGAAGATGAGGTAGAAGAAGGCCTCGGTACACATGGTCCAGGCGGGCGTGTTCCAGAAGGTGGAGAGCCATGGATGCCAGCCTTGAAGGAGAAGAGGCGTGAGGACGACTCCCCAGAAGAATTGCGCGTGGCTGCGGACGTGCCACTCCTCAATCAACATGCCGATGGAGACAATGAGCGCGAGGGCATAGACGGGATAGAGACGAGAGAAGCGGGCGATCCAGAAGTTGCCGGATTTGAGTTGGCCTTTTTGGGCGCGGTCGGAGTAGTTGTAAGCCAGAATGTAGCCGGACATCAGCAGGAAGAAGCTGACCGACGTGTATCCATTGTTAATGATGGGCGCGAAGGGGCCGAACCACTTCGGGTTGGAGAAGTGAAAGAAGACGATATTGAGCGCGGCCAGGCAGCGCAGTCCAGTAAGCGCCGGCAGCGTCTCCTTCTTTTTGGATTGCGGGGCTGGGGGCGCGGGCTGCGGGGCCGCTTCGACTTGTCGCGTGGCGCTCAGACGGAAAGATCCCTTAGGCGATGATTCAGGCCGTGACCAGCGAGCCGACTTTCTCGCCCGCGATGACGCGGCGAATGTTGCCCGGGTGATTCATGTTGAAGATGATCATGGGCAGGTTGTTGTCCTTGCAGAGGCTGACGGCGGTGGTGTCCATAACCTTGAGGCCGAGGCGCAGGATTTCCATGTAGGTGATCTGGTCGAACTTGACGGCGTTCTTTTCGATGACCGGGTCGGCGTCGTAGATGCCTTCGACTTTGGTGGCTTTGAGGAGGACGTCGGCCCTGATTTCCATGGCGCGGAGCGAGGCGGCGGTGTCGGTGGAGAAGTAGGGGTTGCCGGTTCCCGCGGCGAAGATGACGACACGGCCCTTCTCAAGATGCCGAATGGCGCGGCGGCGAATGTAGGGCTCGGCCACCTGATTCATTTCAATCGCAGACATGACGCGGCAGTGAGCTCCGTGTTTTTCAATAGCATCCTGCACGGCGATGGCGTTGATGACGGTGGCGAGCATGCCCATGTTGTCGGCGGAAACGCGGTCCATGGAGCGGGCCTGCTCGGCGACACCGCGGAAGAAATTGCCTCCGCCTACGACGATGGCGACTTCCACGCCCATCTCGGAAACTTCGGCGATTTCGTCGGCGATTTCATTCACACGGTCCACGTCCACGCCAAAGCCGCGGCCGGCGGCCAGGGCTTCCCCAGAAAGCTTCAAAACGACGCGCTTATACATGCCAACTGCAGTATCTCATGTGCTGGCCTATGGACAGGGGCTAATGCCCCGATGGTTGAAGGCCGTTTGCGGCACGGCTAAAGCCGTGTCCTGATACAAAGCGGAACCAATCGTAAGTTGTGGCTGAACCTGATTCGAAGGCGAGGTTTGTCAGAACACTGCGCGGTCTTACTTGAACAAGTTGTTGAGTTCGCCGTGGGTGATGGTTCCGTCGAGTGAGGTGAGGGTTCCGTGTTCGATGAATTCCCTGGCAGTGCGGATGAAGCCGGTCCATGCGGCGCGGGCGAACGCTCCGCCGACGCTGACGCGGCGGACTCCGAGAGTGGTGAGATCGGCGACGGATAGGCCGGTGTTGGAGCCGAGCAGGATGTTGACGGGCTTGGGTGCAACGGCGGAGACGATCGCCTGGATGTCTTCGCGCTTTGTAGGACCGGGTGCGTAGAGGACGTCGGCTCCGGCTTCCGCATAGGCCTGCAAGCGGCGGATGGATTCGCGGAGCGGGTCGGGATGGCGGACCAGGAAACATTCGGCGCGGGCGGTAAGCAGGACGCCGGAGCCGTCGAGGGCTTCGCGAGCTGCTCGGATGCGGTCGATGGCCAGCGGAAGATCGAAGAGGGGTTGGGCGGGGTTGCCGGTGGAATCTTCTATGGAGAGTCCGGCGACTCCGGTGGCGGCGCAGAACCGGACGTTGTGCGCGACGGCTTCGGGTTCGACAGCGTAACCGCCCTGGAAGTCAGCGTTGACGGGGAGCTCGGTGGCGGCGACGATTTCGGCGATGTGGGCGAGCATGACGTCGCGTCCGACAATGCGCTCGTCATCGGGGAGGCCACGCGAGAAGGCAAATCCGGCAGAGGTGGTGGCGAGAGCCTTATATCCGAGACTGTGCAGGTAAAGCGCGGAGCCGATGTCCCATGGGTTGGGGATCAGAAAGCAGCCGCTTTCATGCAGGCGGCGGAATTCGGCGCGGCGGGCGGTGGCGTCCTGGGTATTCATGAGGACCATTGTAGAACGCAGAAAGACAAAGGCCCGGATGCTCCCGGGCCTTCGGCAAATCTGGAAGAGTTGCTGCTACTGCGCTGCTTCTTCAGCGGCCTTGACCTGGGCGACGGTCCAGTTGGGGTCGCCGACCTTGAAGCGGGCGAAGCGGCGGACGGAGATGTTTTCGCCGAGCTTGGCGATCTTGGTCGCGATCAGGTCCTTGATTGTGACGGACTGCTCCTTGATGAAGGGCTGTTCCAGCAGGCAGACTTCCTCGTAGAACTTGCCCATTTTGCCTTCGACGATCTTCTCAATGACAGGTGCGGGCTTGCCGGTTGCGGCGGCCTGGGCGCGGTAGATTTCCTTCTCGCGCTCGAGGTCGTCAGCCGTCACGTCTTCCTTGCGAATGTATCGCGGGTCGACGGCGGCGATGTGCATCGCGACGTCCTTGAGCAGTTCCTGGAAGTCGGCGGTGCGGGCGACGAAATCGCTCTCGCAATTGACTTCGAGGAGCACACCGATTTTGCCGCCGGCGTGGATGTAGGTTCCCACGGCGCCTTCGTTCGTGGTGCGGGAAGCCTTTTTGGCGGCCGACGCCATGCCGCGCTTGCGCAGGATGACGAAGGCCTCTTCCATGTCGCCCTTTGACTCCTGCAGCGCTTTGAGGCAGTCGCCCATAGGCGCGCCGGAGCTGTCGCGGAGTTGCTTTACAAGTTTTGCATCGATTTTCTCAGTCACAGCAGACATTTCCTTTTTCCAATTCCCTTCTGGTTCCAAAGACAAAGAAAGCGTGGCCGTTTGCGAAAGGCAGCCACGCTCCCTGAACACTCAGCGGCATTATGCGCCGCACATCGAGTTACAAGCTGCTTTCAGCCGCCTCGGCCTCGTCCAGCGCGGCCACAATTGCGGGAGCTTTGCGGATTCCGCCGCCGAGCGCAGTTTCAAGATCGACATCTTCGCTTTCGGCGGACTCTTCGCCCGCTGCCGCTTCAGCGCTTCCCTCTTCGGCTCCGGCTTGAATGTCCGCCGTCACGCCTGCGATTTCAGCCGATTGCTTGTCGCCGGCCATCTGAACACCCTCGATCACCGAGTCGGAGACCTTGGAGGTGAAGAGGCGAATGGCGCGCAGCGCATCATCGTTGCCGGGGATGACGTGATCGACGACGGTCGGGTCGCAGTTAGTATCGACAACGGCGACGACGGGGATGCCGAGCTTGCGGGCTTCCTTGACGGCGATGGCCTCGTTGTTCGAGTCGACCACGAAGAGAGCGTCGGGAAGGCGGCGCATGTTCTTGATACCGGCCAGATTGGCC
>JBOGMA010000629.1:0-4699 GCA_050746465.1 Acidobacteriaceae bacterium | reverse complement strand
GCTTTCCGCTCTGCTGCTCATCGCGTCAGCGCTGCTGGTCGTGGGTGATTGGCATTTCGTCAGCGACGTAATCGCCGGAGCATTTGTCGGCATTTCGGCCGGCCTTCTGGCTGGCGAGATATGGCTCACCCATTTGAAGCAGGAGAGCTAAAGGTACGTTTTCCATTGCGCAAATCCGTTTCGCCCTAACGCTTCGCGAGTTTGAAACACTCACAATGCTTTTGGTAAGCTAGCTCTGCAATGCGTCTGCACAGGACAATGCGATCTCCGCTGGCTCCCGAGTTGTCGGTGAAGCAGCGGATCATAGCCTTTCTTTTGCTGCTCGTTGTTACATTCACGGTGGTCAATCCTATTTGGGAATACCGCGACCACTTGGATAACCTGAGGCATCTGGGCGGATCGCACGGCGTCCTGCTGGTCATATTGTTAGTTGCATGGGCAGGGATTTCACTCCTGCAGTCTGTGCGGTTCTTCTCGCTGATCGTATTGTGTTCTGCCCTCCAGCACATTGCGCAATCATTCGCTGTTCTCCGGGGTGCTTCTGAGGACTTCTGCATCAACCCGAACTCCGGCCTGCCTCCGCTGTTACCCCTCCGCGTTTAGCCATCCTTAATACTCCTGCGCCTTTTTTCGGCGTTCAGCGCATGACACTTGTGTCGCTGCGCGCGAATTCCGATTGTCATAACCCGACATGGGAACAGGTCCCTAAGGATGACGAGTATTGGATCCAATGCATGGCGGGAGCCGTTCCGCCCATGCTTCAAAACGATTCTTCTTTTATCGGCAGTGGCGTGCATCGTCCAGGGAGTGTCCTCCTTTGCGCAGGCATCCGATGCCGATGTGGTCACTGCACAGGCTCGCGCCGTGACGCCTCATCTGAATGCCTATGCGCAGGTTGAGCCGATCAATGTGCTGCCGCTGAATGTTGGGCAGGCGGGCGTGATAGCCGGACTGAATGTAGTTCCGGGCATGCACGTCCGTGCCGGCGAGATACTCGCAACTCTTGGCGGTCCCGCCATTCGAGCGGCGATATTGCAGAGCCGGGCCGATGTGCGAAGCGCGGAAGCGCAGATGAGCGCCGCGCAAAAGTCTCTTGCGATTCAGCGGCAGCAGCTTGAGGTCCATTTGAGCACGCGCGCGGCTGTCCACCAGGCGGAGAGCGCGGCGGCCCAGGCGCAAGCCACGCTGGATAATGCAAGGGCGCATCTGAAGTCCATACAGCAGATGATGACGTTGAAGGCCCCGGCCGATGCAACGGTGCTCACGTTGACTGCGGCCGATGGCGAACTCGTCAACGCCGGTCAACCGATTTTGACGCTTCAGGCGGCGAACCGGCTTTGGCTGAGAGCGTCTTATTACGGGGCCGACCTCCCGAAAATCCGGATTGGCATGGTGGGAATGTTTTCGCCCTCGAATGGAGGCGGAGCCATTCCCGTTAGAGTCTCCGCCATTTTCGGCTCAATTGTCACCGGCGGCGGCGAATCGGTCGCGCTGCTTCCGGCACATGGGAAAGCGGAGTGGATTAATGGCGAAGCGGGCACCGTCGCCTTAAGATCTCCGCAACGCATGCTGGTTGAGATTCCCACGCGCGCGCTCATTCTGAATCAGGGGAAGTGGTGGGTGATGGTCCACACCGACCACGGCGACAGGCCGCGGGAGGTGACGCCGGGACCTGCGGAAGGCTGGAACACCTTCATCGAGAGCGGCCTCGCGCCCGGCACGAAGGTGGTGGTCAACAATGCCTACCTGCTATTCCACTCCAGCATCGCCGAGCACTACCAGATTCCGGACTGAAGCCGATGAGCGAAAATAACTTCTTCAAACGCCTGCTGCTACAGCCTCTCTTCTGGACGCTGGTTTACGTTACGCTGATTCTTTATGGCGCGTATGCCTACTGGAAGATTCCGGTGGAAGTTCTGCCGCGATTCAATTTCCCACAGATCAGCATCATTACGCATGAGCCCGGCGCTACCGCGGCGGAGATGGAGACACAAATCGCATGGCCGCTCGAAGGCGAAGTAATGGCGCTGCCCAACCTGGAGGATGTTCGTTCGAGCATGGGCGACGGCACGGTTGAGACCGATATTCGCTTTCGCGAAGGCACCGACCCGCAGCAGGACATGATGGCGGTCAATGGGGCAATTGACCGTGCGCGAGCCGAAATGCCCGCCACTGCGCATCCGTTCGCGGAGATTATGGGAGAAGCGATTAACGAAGTGGCGGACTACAGCCTGGAAAGTCCCGCGGAAGATGCTCCGGCGGATGTGCAGCGAGCGCTGGTTGCCGATGTAGTTCCTGCTTTGCGCGCGTTGCCCGGAGTGTATCGCGTAGAAGTTTACGGAAGCGGGGAAGAATCGCTGTGGGTGCAGCCCGATGTTGCTGCGATGTACCGCTACGGAGTGCCCGTCACCGCAATTGTCGGCGCGCTGCGGCAGCAGGTGCTGTTAGAACCTGGCGGCTATCTAACCGCGGGACATCAGGATTTGTTTATCGAAGTACGCAGCCTGCCGGGACATATCCGCGATCTCGAAGAGATTCCAGTAAGCGCGGCTAACGGCCCAATTCCCCTGGGCGATCTTGCGCGAATCGTGCGCGCGCCTGTTCCCACTCTGAATGCGGCGCTGTTGGATCGCCGACCGAGCATCGCACTCGTTGTCTTCAAGCAGCCGAATGCTTCCACCATCCCGGTCACGGAAAGCGTGCAACGCACTCTCGATGAAAATCTTACGCAATTGCCGCCGGGCGTGCGGTGGGTCAATATCTACAACCAGGGACATCTGGTCCACAGTATCGGAGCCGACCTTGGAAGAAACCTGCTGATCGGCGGTCTGCTCGCCATTGCCGTTCTGTTCTGGGTGCTTGGCGCGGGACGAGGCATATGGCTACTCGCCCTCAGCATTCCACTTTCCTTATTGCTTGGCATTGCCGGGCTGTATGCGGCGGGCCAAAGCCTAAACCTGATGACCCTTGGCGCGTTGACCATCGCAGTGGGGCTCTTGTGCGATGACGGCATCATCGTGCTGGAAAGCATATATCATCGCTGGGAGCAGGGCGATGAGCGATGGCTGGGGATTACGCGGGGACTCAGGGACATTGTTGGTCCCGACGTGACCGGAACCCTCACTACCGTCGCGGTCTTCGTTCCGCTGCTTTTTGTAGGCGGGCTCGCGGGACTCTTCTTCATTCCGTTCGCGCTGGCGATGGCGCTTTCCCTGCTCGCGTCACTGCTCATTTCTGTAAGCCTCATTCCGTTGAGCCTTGGATTCCTCAAGGCGAAGGCGCGCGAAGTTCCTACGAGCGCCGGAAGGGCCCTCAATTATCTGCGGGAATGGAATACGCGACTATTCGATCTGGTCGCGAGGCATCCGGGCCTGAGCCTTGCGGCCTGCGTTCTGTTCCTGATCGCAAGCCTTGCGGGACTGGTTCTCGTGCCGATCAATTTTCTCCCCTTGCCCAATGAAGGTGTCCTGCTGGAGAGCTTCACTCTCCTGCCGGGTTCATCCATGCTGGATACCGAAGAGGCCGTGATGAGCATGACCAAGCGCATGCAGTCTGACCCCGCAGTCGGCCATGTGTTCGCGCGGATTGGTTCGCCTTCAAACGGAATTTATACCGAGCCTGCCTATGCGGGTGAGATTCAGATCACCCTAAAACCAAACGTGGACGCAAACAGCCTGGACGAAATCGCAGCCCGGCTCCTCAAAGAGAGCCAGACAAGCGGGGTGCAACTGTCTATCGATACGCCGACGATCGAGCGCGTGGGCGAGAGTCTTTCTGGGCTTCCGCAGCCGTTTGTTATCGATATCTTCGGCAGAAGCATTGCCCAGTTGCGAACGCTGGCGGATGAAACTGTGGCGCGCCTGCGCCCGATTCCGGCGCTGACCGGGATATTCAACAATGACGGCTATCTGATTACTGATTTGCAGATCACTCCCAGGACGGGTGCTCTTGCTGCGCGCCACATAACGCCGGCACAGCTCTATGCACAGATTGCGCCCCTGCTGAACGGAGAGATTGTCGCACAGGTTCCACAGGGCAACGTTCCACTTGCTCTTTACGTCCGGCTTGCGGATGCTCCACACCAATCGATCGCCGCGCTCGCACAGTTGCCGATCCGTACTGATGGATGGACACCGCTTGGGCAGTTAGCGAATATCAGTATGGTCCCGACACCGAACGAGATCCGGCACATCAACGGCGCCCGAGCATTGGAGATTCTGGCTACGCCCACGGGGCCGCTGGGGAGCACAATCGCTTCGGCGCGCCGCGCTCTTTCCGGATTGCATCTGCCGGCGGGCTATCGCATTGCCTTTGGCGGCCTATATCCGCAATTGGAAAGCGCGGCGCTCGGCTTGGGAGGCGCGGCGATTGCTGCGTTTCTGCTGATGGTGGCCATCATGGTTATGCAGTTCGAAGGCCTGCTGGTCCCGGGATTATTGCTGCTGCAAATTCCACTGGCATTCACCGGGGGCGCCGTAGCTTTGATCGCAAGCCGCGTTGGACTGAACGCCATCGGACTCGTGGCTTTTCTTACGCTGGTGGGCATCGGCCTGAACCACGGAAGCGTGCTGCTCTATCGCACTCGCCGTAACGAGGCAGACGGAATGTCCGTAGAGGACGCCGTAAGAGAAGCCGTCCATGTGCGGTTCCGGCCCATTGCATTGACAACTCTGACCGCGGTACTCGGCATGTTGCCGAC
>JBOGMA010000628.1:0-10214 GCA_050746465.1 Acidobacteriaceae bacterium | reverse complement strand
GTCCCATACAGCGCTCCACGCGCATCCGTTCCCGCAACAATCCAGTCGGTCCCGCTCTTCGCAATGACGTAGCCCTCAGGCTTGAGCGCCGAAACCGGCTTCCAATCGGGAAACCGCGATTGGATTTCTGCAACCGTGCCAATGACAATTTCCGGCGTCGTCGACGAAAAGCTATCTTGAGAAAAAGGGCGTCCCAGCATCCCGCTCAGCCCGCGCACCGCCTCGCGGGCAGCGCTCTGGATTGCGGGCGAGCGATCGAGCGCCACGACATGAGCCGGAATCGACCGATACTGCCCCACATCGCGGACCCGCGCATACCGCAGCCACCCCGCGGCTCCGGTTTCCGCATGAGCGGCCGCGCCTGGCGCTGCGAGCGCGGCCATCAGCAGAAGATTGATCAGACGCATCAACAACCCCTCAACGCGCCAGGGGCTTCGTGCCTTCTATGGAGAAAGCCTGTGTCAGACCGGCATTCGGCGCAGGCTGCTCCCCTCCAACAAAGATGGAGTAGTGCCCAGGCTGCACGCTGCGATTCCCCTGCGCATCCACAAGGCTCAACTGCCGCGGATGCAGCACAAAGCGAACATGCCGCGTCTGCTGCGGCGCGAGATGAATCCGCGTGAAGTCTTCGAGGGAATGGATCGCCGAAAGCCCATTCTGCGGCGGAGTCAGGTAAAGCTCCACTACCTCATCTCCCGCGCGCGAACCGGCGTTTGTTACATCGGCTTCAACCGTGAGGTCGCTTCCGGCATTCAGCGAGTCCGTTGAAAGCTTCAGGTTGCTGTAGGTGAAGGAGGTATAGCTCAGGCCGAATCCAAAGCCGTAGAGCGGGTCGCCATGAAAGTAGCGATAGGTTCGCCCCTTCATCGAGTAATCCTCAAATGGCGGAATCTGGTTGATGCTCTTGTAGAAGGTCATAGGCAGGCGCCCGGCAGGGTTGTTCTTGCCGTCCAGCGTCTCGGCTATGGCCGCGCCGCCCTCTTCGCCCGGATACCATGCCTCCAGAATCGCGTTTGCATGCTGTTCAGCCCAGTTCACCGCCAGCGCGCTGCCGTTCAGCAGGACAACAACCAGCGGCTTGCCAGTTGCGGCCAGATCTTCAAGCAGTAACTTCTGCACTTCAGGAAGTTGAATGTCGGTCCGGTCTCCGCCATCGAAGCCCTCCACGTGGATCGGCATCTCCTCGCCTTCGAGATTCGGCGAAAGACCGACGAACGCCACTACCACGTCCGCCTGCTTTGCGACGGCCACGGCCTGCTCGCGCTCCGCGTCCACCGGAGGCATCCAGCCCAGCGTAATGCCGGCTCCGAAGAGCTTCGCATTATGCGTGTAATCGAGGCGGAAAGAATGCGGCTTGGCGTCCGTGAAGTGGAGTGTAAAGGCAGGAGTTGTGAGGGAGCGGTTGGCCTCTTGCCCTGTTTTGTGCTGGTGCACCTCTTTGCCATCCAGGTAGACCGTGTAACCTTCAACATCGCCACAGTGATAGCAGCCGGCAAGCCGGACTGTGAAGGAATAGTCTCCTGGCGCGGGAGGGGTGATCGTCCCGGTCCAGCGCACGCCGAACTTCTTAATCGGCACACCCGGCACGGGGCTGGCCGCATTCCAGTCGAAGTTGATGAGGTGGTCGGTGCGCGTGAGCACCGGCTTTCCAGTCATGGCAGAGGAAGCGAAGTACTCGCCCTTCAGCCCCGGCTGGCTCGAATTCGCGGACGGGTGAAACGCCGTCTCCGGCACTGGAACCGGCAGTTCCTTCACATACGGCGAGCCCTGCGCGTAAAGAATTTTTGCATTCCGAAACTCCGCCCTCATGCCATCCAGCGGAAGCACCGGATGCGAAGGAATCGCGTTGTAGTTGCCCTCAATCGCCGCCAGCGACGCAGCGTTCGGCCCCACAACTGCGATGGTGCGAATGCCCGGCTTCAGCGGCAGAAAATTGTTCCGGTTCTTAAGCAGCACCATCGACTCGCGCGCCATCTTCAGCGCCAGTTCGCGGTGCGCCGCCGAGTCAACCTCGCTCATCGGAATGTGGTCATACGGAACCATGGACGGAGGATCAAACATCCCCAGCCGGAAGCGAGCCGTGAACAGACGCTCCACCGCCGTATTGAGCGCGCTCTCAGGCAGCAGCCCGTCTTTCACAGCTTTGGTGAGCGCCTTGTAAGTGTCCCCGCAGTTGGTGTCTGTGCCCGCCAGCACCGCTGTGGCGGATGCGTGCGCAGCATCGGGCGAATAATGGTGCCCGTTCGGCGAATAGAAATCGTCGATGGCTCCGCAATCGGAGGTCACAAACCCGTTAAAGCCCCAGTCGTGCCGCAGCGTTTGCTCAAGCAGCATCTTGTTCGCGCACGCCGGAATGCCATCAATCGCGTTATAGGCGCACATGAGAGAATCCGCATGCCCGTTTACGATGGTCGCGCGAAACGCGGGCAGATACGTATCCTGCAAATCGTAAGGTGCTACGTTGACGTTGAATTCATGCCGCAGCGGCTCCGGCCCGCTATGCACGTCGTAGTGCTTGGGGGTCGCCACTGTCTCCAGGTAATCCGGATTATCGCCCTGCAAGCCTTTTACGAACGCGACTCCCATGCGGCTGGTAAGATACGGGTCTTCGCCGTAGGTTTCCTGCCCCCGCCCCCAGCGCGGATCGCGAAAAATATTGATGTTCGGAGCCCACAGCGTCAGCCCGAAATAGATGCTGTGAATGTTCTTGCGAATCGCGTCGTTATATTTGGCGCGAGCTTCCATTGCGATCACTTCAGCCATCTGGTGAATCAGCGGCGAATCGAAGGTCGCTCCATTGCCGATGGCCTGCGGAAAAACTGTCGCGTAGCCCGAGCGGGCGATGCCGTGCAGGCCCTCGCTCCACCAGTTGTAGGCTGGCACGCCGAGGCGCGGGATCGCGGCAGACGCATTCATGGTTTGCGATACCTTTTCCTCCAGCGTCATGCGCGAGACCAGGTCCGCGGCTCGTTGCTCAGGCGAAAGTTTCGGATTCTGATAAGGAAGCTCTTTGCTTTGCCCCAAGGCGGGGAGAGTAGCAAGCAGCAGCACCGCTGCGGAAACAAGCGGAACCAATTTAGGAGTTCTGAAGCGCATACCCTGTTTCATCATGCAGAGCCTTCCTTTTCCCTGAATCGATTTACCCGCACTATATTACTGGTTCACGCCGCTGGCGAGATAGCCCCCGTCCACCACCATGATTTCTCCAGTAACGAAGGAGGCCGCATCCGAGGCGAGATAGACGGCGGCCCCAACTACTTCTTCGGGCTGTCCGAAGCGGCCCATGGGTGTTCGCAGGAGCAGTTCTTTGCCCCTTCCAGTGTTGTTGACCAAATCCCGGTTGAGGGCCGTCGGAAAAACTCCCGGAGCGATGGCGTTCACTGTTACTCCGTGGGCCGCCAGCTCCACGGCAAGCGATTTGGTCAGCGCGCCGACTCCCGCCTTGCTCGCTCCGTAAGCCCCCACATCGCGAAACGCGACAAAAGTGGCGAGCGAGGCGAGATTGAGAATGCGCCCATATTTTCTCCGAACCATGGGGCAACCGAATATCTGGCACGCGCGCAGCGTTCCCGTCAGATTGGTGTCCAGAATGGCCTTCCAATCTTCTTCCGCGCACTCCAGTGTAGGTACGTGCAGCGTGGTTCCTGCTGCATTCACCAGGATATCCACTTTGCCGAACGAGGCGACTACATGTCTGTGCAACCGCTCAATCGAGTCGCGGTCCCGCACATCCGCGGTCTGCCGCAGCGTGCGGCGGCCGAGCGCCTCGATATCATCGGCGGTAGCAGCAACTTTTTCGGCTCGCCGGGCGGACGCAATGGTGTCGGCGCCCGCGGCGGCAAGCCCCAGGGCAATGGCTCTCCCCAACCCGGAAGTCCCTCCGATAACGACGGCGCACTTTCCCGTGAGGTCAAAATTTACTGGAGGCAAGCGATATACTCCATGTCGCAAACTTAATCACGATATCGCAACCATAGCCAGTTTGTCTTGTTAAATTTGTGTTCATTTTTGGGCTGCCGCCATTTTGGTTCGCTTTGCGGCGGATTTCTGGTGGAGCAGCGTCGCATCCACCGTATCGAGCAGCGCCCCGGACGGGTCAGACTCGTAATCCCAGAACATCAGCCCCGCCAGATGATGCCGAAGCACATACCTGCACTTCAGCGCCATCGATTGCGGGTCGTCATAGGAAACAAAAATCCGGCTGTTCGCGTTATAAACCCAGGGAACCCGGGAAGCAGCATCCCAATAGCGGACAAACCCCTGGTCCGGCCCCGTGGCATTCAGCATGTTGGCCGTAATGTTCGCATACGAAGCCATGGCTCCCGGAACTGCTTTCCCGGGCTGAAATAACCCATGGTTCTGCGGCGGCACCTGGCCCCATTCGTGCCCATAGAATGGAACGCCCAGTACGATTTTCGACGCCGGAACCCCAGCCTGCTCAAAAGCACGCACAGACTTATCCGCGGACACCTGTTTCGGGTCGGCGGGGTTGGTGAAAAGCGGGGCGTTGTGCCCGGTCGTCGGCTCATCGCCGGGCTCGTAGTAGTCGTAAGCCATAACGTCAACCTGATCGACATAGCGTGCGACCGCGCCCATCTCGGTGTGGTCAAGCCACTGCTCATTGGTACCGGCAGCAATGCTGAGATAAAGCCGCCGGTGCAGCTTTTTCTGCTCCTGGTCAAACCGCTCGCGCAGCTCCTTAAGAACAGCCGTGTAGTTCTGCTTGTCCTCCGCCCGGAAGCGATTGCCCGCGCCGATCTGCCCGGGATATTCCCAATCAATGTCCAGCCCATCGAGGTTGTACTTTTCGATGAACGCAACCACGCTGTCAATGAATACCTTCCGGCTCTGTTTGGTCAGGACCGTGTCGGAGAAATTCCCTGACCACAGCCATCCGCCAACGGAAACCAGTATGGTCAGCGACGGATTCTGTTTGCGCATGGCATTGAGGGCTGCGAAGTTCGCCGGGTCGGTAGCATAGCCCTCGACGATCCGTCCGTCCTTAATGTTGGCGAAGGCGTAATTGATACGGGTGAGCTTCTGGACCGCGACTTCCCCAGGCTGCAACAGATGATTCTGCGGGAAGACATAGCCGATCACGGCTGGCGGCTGCGTGTTTCTCCCGGCCGCGAACAGCGTAAGGTTGCACGTCAAGGTCAAAAGCAGCGGGAGAGAAACGCGGCGGATTTGCAGCATGCATCGGTAATACCAGCTTTCCCGCATCTCCCGCAAAGCAAATCGCCCCTGATGTATGATCGACCGGAAAATTCTGCACCAGGAGCATGGCCGTGAAAGCCGCATTGATTTCTCTCTCCGTCGCGGGCGCGTTGCTGTTTCTTGGCCTGCCGTCGCAAGCTGAGCTGCACATCCTGGTCGATCAGGTCGGATACGACATCACTGCCCCCAGGCAGGCCCTGGTTCAGGGCAACAGTCAGGATCATCCGCGAGGCTTCCAATTGATCGACGCGGCCACCGGAAAGGTGCTCTTCACCGGCCCCCTGAAGCCCGAAGGAAAGGTTGATAATTGGCAGACACCAGGAGGCAATACCTACTGGCTCGCCGACTTCTCCGCCTGGAAGACTCCGGGGGACTACGAACTTGTTGTAGGCAACGCTCACTCCTGCGCCTTCCAGATTGCGGACGATCTGCTGGAACGCGACACGCTCTCGAACGTCATTTACTACTTCAAAGGTCAGCGCGCCAGCGGGGTTTTTAACAAGGCGGACAGTCATCTTCGCCTGCCGGACGGACAGGGATTCGCGGACCTGCGCGGCGGCTGGTATGACGCCACGGGCGATTACGGCATTCACCTGTCGCAGTTAAATCTGACGTCTTACTTCAATACCCAGCAGGTCCCGCTGGTCGCCTGGACGCTGCTCAAGAGCTATAGCGAGCTGGTATCGCGACACGACGACAACTTCAGCGAATACGAGCGTCGCATGCTGGACGAAGGGCTGTTCGGCGCCGATTTTCTGGTGCGGATGAAGCGGCCGGGCGGGTCATTCTTCCAGGACATCGATGCTCCTGGCGTGCATAAGCTCGCGAAGGATCGCACCATCGGAAATCCAAACTGGCACTTCGCCATTAAGAAATCGCCAACTCAGGCCGGCGGACAGGTCACGCACTCCACCGGGCCGTACACCTATCAGGTAAGCTTCCGCTCCGGCGGAGGAATGGCGATAGCCGCGCTCGCGCTGGCCAGCACCATGCCCGCCAACGGAGACTTTTCCCACGCCGACTATTTGCGCGCTGCGGAACAGGCCTTCGCCTTCCTGAATATGCATAATCTCGAACTCATCAACGATCACAAAGAGAACATCATCGACGACTACTGCGCTCTGATGGCCGCGACCGAGCTGTATCGCGCCACTCCTAATGCGCAGTATCTGGCCGCGGCGGATGCGCGCGCCAAAAGCCTTATGTCGCGGCTGATCACGCAAGGCAAGTACCACAATTATTGGCGAGTGAATGACGGCACGCGACCATACTTCAGCGCGTCGGACTCGGGCCTGCCGGTGGTGAGCCTTCTGGAATACGCGAAGTTGGCCTCTCCGGAGAATCAGGCTCGAGTCCGTGACGCGGTAAAACGCTCGCTTGAATTTGAGCTACAGGTTACAGGCGACGTGAACAATCCTTTCGGCTATGCGCGGGAACTGGTCAGGATGGGCAACGGCCAGGTCCGCACCGCATTTTTCTTCCCGCACGACACCGAAACCGCGCCCTGGTGGCAGGGCGAGAACGCCCGACTTTCTTCCATGGCCGCGGCGGCGCGCATGGCGGCTCCGCTCTATTCCAATGATCCGGCATTTCAGAAGCAGCTTGAGGATTACGCCTGGAACCAGTTGCACTGGATCCTCGGCCGCAATCCGTATGACACCAGCATGTTGATGGGCAGCGGGCACAACAACGCGCACTACATGTTCTTCCGCTCATGGAAGTACACCAGCGCTCCCGGAGCCATCATCAACGGCATCACCGCGGCCATGAATAGCGAGGACGGCATCGCGTTCAATGAGGGATACGCCGTCACCGGCAAGGACGACGACTGGCGGTGGGCCGAACAGTGGCTTCCGCACGACGCCTGGTATCTGTATGCGGTCAGCCTGCCGCATCAGTAAGTGAGCCGTCCGGCCATCTCCGTTTGTATGATGGAGCAGAGATGAGGTGTGCCTCTGCCGACTGAATCACAAACACAGGGTCCGGTTACATCCAGCCCTGAAGCCGAATATCACATCCGTCTGAGCGCGCTCGCGCAGGAAGAAGCGGCCCTCGTCAGCGGTGACCGCCGGTGGGTAGGCGTCAAAATTGCGTTGCTGGTGCTGCTGGCCGTAGTCGCGGCCTGGCTGGTGAAGTACGCGCCCGGCCGTCTGCCGCTGCTGGCCATCATTGTGGCGGCGCTGGTCGCGGCGTTTGTCCTGCATGAGCGGGTGCTGCGCGGGCTGCGTACGGTGCGTCAGCGGAAGGTCTTTTATGAGCGCGGGCTCGCCCGGCTGGAGAATCGCTGGGCCGGCACCGGCCGCACCGGCGATCAGTTTCTCGACCAGCAGCATCCATATGCGCGCGACCTCGACCTCTTTGGCACGGCTGGACTGTTCGAACTGCTGTGTACCGCGAGAACAAGCGAGGGCGAGCGCCGCCTGGCAGACTGGTTATTGGCCGCGGCTACCATTCCGGAAATCAATCTTCGCCAGCAGGCCATCCGGGAGCTTGGACCACGAACCGACTTTCAGGAGCGAATGGCGCTGGCCGGCGAGGACGTGCAGACCGAGGGCGCCCGAACTCCAGAAGCTCTGGCCGCATGGGCTGAGGCGGGCCGGAAAACGCAGGCCGCAGGCTGGTTGCGCGCCGGGGCGCTGGTGTTGGCGATCTGCTGGGGGGTCAGCATTCTTCTATGGCTCCTCAGTCGTCTCGGCGGAATCCCTTTGTGGCAATGGGGATGGGTCGCCGCCGGTTTCACCGTCCTCAACGCCGGCCTCAGCTACGCATCGCGCAAGGAACCAGCCGAGGGAGCCGAAGCGGTCGAAAACGCAGGAAAAGAGCTTCCCCTGCTGGCCGCCGTCTTCGCAGCCATCGAACGCGAGCAGTTCCGCTCGGAAAAGCTTGCCGGCTTGCAGGCGCGGCTGCTGGCGGCGGGAGCCGCTCCCTCACGGGCTATCGCCAAACTCAACGACTATCGCGAGTGGATCGTTTCCGCGCACAACTTGCTGGTGCAGGCCGTCGATCCGGTAGTCTTCTGGACGCGCCAGTGGGTTTGGGCCGCCGAAGGCTGGCGCGCCCGCTACGGCGCGGCAGTGCGCGAGTGGATTAGCGCCTCGGCTGAGATCGAAGCCCTCCTGGCGCTGGCCATCTTCGCGCGTGAGCATCCCGGCTATGTATTCCCGCAGTTCGTGGCTGAGGGGCCGTTCCTTGAGGCCGAGGACCTGGCCCATCCGCTCGTCGCGGGCCGGGCCGTCGGGAACGACGTCCAACTGGGCCGTGCTCCAGCAGCCCATTCCGAACCTGAGTTAAAAGAGGGTCTGCGCCTCATCATCATCAGTGGGCCCAACATGGCCGGCAAAAGCACCTTCACCCGCTCCGTAGGAGTCAACGCGGTGTTGGCCCAGGCGGGGGCTCCAGTCCGCGCGCGCCGCATGGTTCTGTCGGAGCTTCAGGTGGCCGCTTCCATCTGCATACTCGACTCACTGGCCGGAGGCCTGTCGCGCTTCTACGCCGAAATCACACGCCTCAAACAAATCTACGACCTTACCGGCCGCGACCTTCCTGTCCTGTTCCTGCTCGACGAACTGCTCTCCGGAACCAACTCCCACGACCGGCGCGTCGGTACCGAATCCATCGTGCGCGGGCTCCTGCGCCACCGAGCCGTCGGAATCGTCACCACCCACGACCTCGCCCTCACCAAAATCGTCGACACCCTGAACGGCAATGCCGCCAACTACCACTTCGGCGACACCTTCCGCGAAGGCCGCCTATCGTTCGACTACCGCCTCAGTCCCGGCATCGCCGAAACCACCAACGCGCTACAACTGATGCAGTCCATCGGTTTAACGGGGGAGTAGTTTAACTCCGTCCTTCGTTGGAAAACATTTGACAATGTAGCTACATTGTAGCTATAAGTAGTTAGGCGGCAACTTTAGATCACGTTGCCCTGGTCGGCAACCAACCGGCAATGGAGGGAGAGATGATCAAGCGATACGAGGGAAGAAGGGAATGTAAATGTTGTTTGATTGGAATGATTCAAACATCAACCATATTGCCAAACATGGAGTCACCCCGTCCGAGGCCGAACAGGTAATCCTGAGCAACCCGATTGATATTGAAGTTCAGCGCCGCGGCGAGGAGTCGCGCGTTGCGCAGGTCGGAGAGACAGACCAAGGCCGCATCTTGGTCGTCGTCTCAACATTGAGAAATGGGCTGACACGGGTTGTAACTGCGTTTCCGGCCAAAAGGCGATTAAGGGCCGTCTACGCCGCTCAGAAGGAAAAGAGACATGAGAGAAGAATTTCAAAAGAAGAGCTTCAAGAGTGAAGAAGATGAAGCGAGCTGGTGGGACCAGCAGCAGGACGCTCTTGCCGCCGAGTTCGAACGGGCTGCCGCCGAAGGAACGCTTGGTCATGGCACAGCCGCGCGTAAGGGAGCCACTCCCACCACCACGATCCGGCTCGCCTCGGAAGACATCATACTCGCTCGCAGTCAGGCAGAGCGCCGAGGATTGAAGTATCAGACATACCTGAAAATGGTGATCCACCAGGCGCTGCGAAATGAAGAAGAGCAAACGCCAATGAAGCGTCTACGCAAGAAGACCTAACCCAACAAGAATCAACAGCACTGCCTGTCTTCCATGCAAGCTGCACCTCACTCTTTGGAGGCATAACATAGTGAATTCATCCTTACTCCTCAACCTCGCTCTCTTGTCCGCTCTGCCGCTTTTGGCCCAAACCGTTTCGACGAACCCGCCCTGCCCCCAACCCAAGCAGGTCGAGCAGATGCAGGCCAAGCTCAACGACTGGCCACAGCTTGACCGCTATCGCACCGCGGACGCGGCGTTGGCTGCTCCCGCGTCCGGAGTGAACCGCGTCGTCTTCTACGGAGACTCGATAACCGATAACTGGGACCGCGTCGTCGATTTTTTTCCCGGTAAACCCTATGTGGATCGAGGGATCAGCGGCCAGACCACTCCGCAGATGCTGGTGCGCTTCCAGCAGGACGTGGTACAT
>JBOGMA010000627.1:0-6066 GCA_050746465.1 Acidobacteriaceae bacterium | reverse complement strand
GTACAGGCCGGGACTGGAAAAGAGCGTGGTGAGCAGTCCGGTGGCGGCCTGGGAGGTCGGAAAATCGGAGGCGAAGCCGTGGGCCAAGTTGATGGTGGAGAACGCGCCGTAGCAAATTTCTCCGCAGATGGCGGCGTCAGCGGGGCGGGCGGGGCGGACGGAGAGGTCGGGGGTGGTTCGGTTGGGCATGGGTGAATGCTACTGCGTGAACCGGGGCAGTATACAACCTGGATGCGGATTTGGAATGCGGTTCTGGGATGCCGAGCCGGACAGGATTTTGGATACGAATCCGCCGCGAGGGACACGAAACTCACTATGGCGCGCATCCCGAGCCTTCGTGTCTCCCCGGTCCCGAACGGCGAGGGACCGGGGCCGCCCGCCGGCGGGTGCTATCGCTCTATCTCGCCGCGTTGCAAACGCGTAAGTTATTGAAAATACTGAACGCCAAAACGCTCCAGACGCGAAAACCGCACCTTTCACACACGCCACACACACAGAATTCTGTGGATTTTTGACCATGCGAAAACGAAATAGACATTCCATTCAGTCGTCCGACACACTGAAAATGCTGTTTCGGAACGTGTGGAGTACAAGGTCTTTTTATTGAATCGTCCGCGCCTTTAGCGATGCGACGAATTCGTATACTTCGTTCGGCGAGTGCACAACAAAACTGTCGGCATGGTCGGGGTCTGGATCACTTGCAATTCTTCGTAAGGAATCGAGCAGTGGAAGATGGACAGGCGCGAGCTTCGCCTTTCCGAGTTCCGGCTTCACATCGAGCACCGCATCAAGCACCCGATGGGCATCCTCTTTGCTCATGAAGAATCGAATCGGATGCCGACCAGGGAAACGATTGTCGGGGATCACCAAGTATTTTCCATTTCCTGCTTGGATCGCCCACGCCCTGTATTCCTCCGAAAACTCGCCCTCAATTACGTCCAAATCTAGCGGCCTTATCACGCTTCCCCCTGTGCATAAGCTCACCTTGAAATTCTACCGACAAATGCTTTGATTAAAGCATAATCGAATCCCGCGTTTGTAGCGTTTCGCGCCCTCTCTATAAAAGGTCGAAAACAAATCATTCTCGGCATTGTGAAGCCGAGAAAGCACAAGGAGGTGAAAGAAAGTAATAGCAACAAGATCATATTGCATCTATGCGCTTCACAGTTCGGCAGCGATTCCAAGCCATATCGAGACGCCGGATATGATGTGCGATGTATCACCAGAGAAATCGGGGTCGAGGATTACCATCCTCCCAAGAATGTTTACGGCATTATCGCCAATCCTCCTTGCACCATGTTTTCGATTGCTCGTTCAAGGGCAAAGACTCCGCGTGATCTACGCGAGGGCATGAGACTGGTTAAGGAATGCTTGCGAATCATTTGGGAAGCATCTTATGATCTTCCAAATCCTAATCAACGCCACACTGAATTAAAATTTTGGGTCGTCGAAAATCCATACACGGGGATGCTCAAAGAGTTTCTCGGTAAACCGGCATTTGTCTATTCGCCAGAGATGTTCGGAGCTAATTGGACGAAGCGTACTGCCCTTTGGGGAAAGTTCAATGAACCAAAGGTATTGCCATTATTCTCAAGGCCAAAGCTCGTTGGTGCCAGCGTGAAAGACAGGTTTTCCCCTATGACACATAACCGAAACTGGCAAGCATTGACTGACGAACGATCAATTGCCGCGCCAGAGTTCACTGAAGCATTTTTTGCCGCGAATCCTTAGGCAACACACGTAATACACACGCGCCAGTTACGCGCACATCGCAAATGATTGATTTTACTTAGTTTAGGTTGGTGGCCAGAGACGGGATCGAACCGCCGACGCCGGCCTTTTCAGGGCCGCGCTCTACCACTGAGCTATCTGGCCTTGGTGGTTCCAAGGGCAACCAGGGCGGTTGCTGGAAGGGTGGTACTGGCGAAGATAATTCAGCCGAAGCCGTTGAAGCAGTCGCCAAAACAACCTCAGCCAGTATAGCAAATCTGAGGCTGGCTCGAAATCTCAGCTCATGGCATTTCGAGGCGCACACCAATGCACTTGCGCGCCACAAAAGGTGCGAAGGTCGCGAAGATTTTCAGGCAGATATTGGTAAGGGCGGACTCGCGTCCGCCCTTACCGGTGAATCTCCAGTTAACGTATTTAAACTGCTTGCGTCATTAGAGAGGCTGGACGTCCGATGCCTGCCAGCCCTTCGGCCCCTTCACAACATTGAACTGAACGGCCTGACCTTCCTGCAGACTCTTGAAGCCACTTGAAGAAATGGCGGAGTAATGCACGAAGACATCTTCCCCATTTTGGCGGGAGATGAAGCCGAAGCCCTTTGCGTCGTTAAACCACTTCACAGTACCTTGTTCCA
Organism: Acidobacteriaceae bacterium; assembly: GCA_050746465.1. GTDB lineage: Bacteria > Acidobacteriota > Terriglobia > Terriglobales > Acidobacteriaceae > Silvibacterium. The sequence goes on along the minus strand of JBOGMA010000627.1, from coordinate 3,704 downwards.
TTGTGTTGCTGTTTCCTGTTCTGATATTGCGCTGGAAGGAAACGGAGTCTTGCATTCACAAGGAACTGCCTGAATCCGGTTCGGACCTGACGCGCCTACAAGTTTATCAGAGTTCCCACAAATTCCGACTGGAAGTTCTTGATATTTCAAGAAAAACGATTTTCATGGTGTGAATTATTTAGCCGGAAAATTCCCCTACTGGCGCCCCTCTGCCAGCCGCCGGAAAGCCGAGTGCACAAACGACCCCAGATACCAACCATCCATGAACTTGTACGGAGTTTCCCCCGTCGTGTAGTGCCCGCATGGCAGCACCTTTGAAACAAAATCCACACCCAGCTCGCGAAAACTCCGCAGCACCTCAAGCGAGTACTGCTCAAGAAAGCTGAGATCGTATCGCGCATGCACCACCAGCACCTTTTTGGGGAGCGCGGCGAAGCGTCGCATGTAGCTGACCGGGCTGACCGCGCTGAACGCCTTGTGCAGCCCGTCCTGCGTGAGCCCCGCGTCCTGAAACGCCTGGCGAATATGCCGCGTGCTCTGTCCCGTCCAGACCACGTCGCCGAAGGCCGTAGAAGCGTGATTGAAGGCGTTGACCTGAATTCGCGCGTCGTGGGCGCTGGCAATGAAGGCGTAGCAGGAGCCGAGGCTCGTCCCCAGGATGCCAAATTGCTGATATCCCTGCTCTTCCAGCCAATCGAGGCAGCAGCGGATGTCTACCACCGCCTGCCTGCAAGCCGCAATGTTGCGGCCGATATTGGAGCTCACCGCATAGTCGGATCGCTCCAGTTCGGCGGGCCGCCGGGCGTCGTGGTAAGGCATGCTCAGCCGCAGCGCCGAAATCCCAAATCGATTGAAAAGCCGGCACAGCGCATTGTGGCTGAAAGCATCGGCGTTCCACTGAGGCATCACAATGATGGCCTGCTTCGGCTTGCCCGCCATTCTCTCTGGCGGCGCAGGAAACCACCGCGCATTCACCCGATCATTTTCCGGATACCCGGTACGCACCGGCGAGCTGAAGCGCAGAAACTGAGCTCTTTTCATCAGCCCCGCCGCCGCCTTGCGCTTCAATTCCGCATCGCGCCGCAGCGTTTCCGGACGAACATTCGTCGGGAAGAGCTGCGGGCAGCGCTCCTCCAAAACGAAATCCACCGGCCGCTTATACCCAAAAAATCTATCGCTGCGATCAATGATGGCTGCATTCAGCGCATCCATCGCTTCTTCGTCGCTCGCACATTTAGCCAGCAACTCCGATAGCCCTGCGCTCGCGATAAAGTCCGCGAGGCAGTCGAAGCCCCACTCCGCCGGTCGCACCACGCGATTCTCGTCCTGCGTGGTCAGCGCCGTTTCCCATCGATACATCCAGCGTGCGTACAGATTCAAAGGCCCTAATCCACCATCACGCGAGGAACGCGCGCGCTAATGTTGCACAATATCTCGTAAGGGATCGTCCCCGTCAGGTCTGCCTGGTCATAGGCCGTGATCTGCTCCGCACCCTGCGCGCCAATCAGAACGGCCTCATCCCCAATCTCGACCCCCGGGACATCCGTCACATCCACAATCGTCAAATCCATCGAGACACGCCCGGCAATCGGAACCCGCCGCCCGCGAATCAGAGCCGCTCCCCCATGCTCTGGCAATTTCCGGCTCGAAAGCAGCCGGTTCAGCCCATCCGCATAGCCCACCGGCAGCAGCGCCAGCCTGGTTCGCCGCTCCGCGCGAAACGTGCCGCAATATCCCGCGGCCTCACCCGGCTCAATTGTCCGCAGCGAGCACACCCGCGTCTTCCACGCCAGCACAGGCCGCAGCTTTTCGGCAAAATCCGGTCCGGTCCCACCCGTCCATCGCGGACCATATCCATACAGCGCCAATCCAGGCCGCAGCATCGCCTTCGCGCCGTGCTTTTCCGCCAGCTTCACCAACGCTGCCGCACCCGGAAATATGAGAGAAGTCGAGTTCCCCGCATGGACCCACCGCGGACGAAACCCTCGCGCGAAAATCGAATCCACTGCAGTTACAAATCTTGCAAATTGCTCTTCATTTGCTGGGCTGTCCAAAACCTCCGGCGAGTGGAAGTGCGTCATCACTCCATCCAGCCACAGATTCGGTAGCGACTTCAGGCGGTCCAGCAGAGCGGGAAGCTCCGCCAACGGAACCCCCTGACGAGACATCCCCGTATCCACTTCAAGATGCACCGCCATCTTCGCACCCGGCCGCGCCGCTTCTTCCAGATGCGCCATTTCCCACACCACCGGAGTCAGTCCGTGCACCAGCGCCAGGTTCGCATCACCCAGCCAGAGCCCGCTCAACGCCACAATCTCTGCTTCCGGACACACCGCCCGAACCGCAACGCCCTCCTCCACGCTGGTCACCGCCAACCAGGCAGCGCCCGCCTCTACCAGCACATGCGAACACGCCTCCGCGCCATGCCCATAAGCATCGCCCTTCACCATGGCCAGCAACTCCGCCGACGCGGCCAGCGAGCGCAGCAAGGCAAAGTTGTGCAGAAGCTTCGAGCGGGAAACCTCCGCCCACACGGGTCGTCCGCTCATCAAAACCGTAACTTCTTTTTCTTGGACTTCTTTCCTTCGTTCGCCTGCGGGGGATACGCCGTCCGTTGCGACTGCACGCACATCCACGTCCCGTGTGCGTGCTGGTAAATGTGCGTATACACCCCCTGCTCGTCGCGCTGCACCCCGTTCAGTTTGGTGCGCACGGCGTAGCTCCCGTCCACAATGGCCACGTACTCGATCACCCGCACATCGTTCACCTTCTGCTGGATCGCCTGCACTCGCGGCACGCCCGTCTCGAACAACTCTGCCACAACCTGGTCGCGAGTCATTCGATCGCCGGTAGAAGAAATGCCGACAAACGTAGGCGACAATATCGTCTCCAGCGTGAACTGATCCTGTTTCGCCACAGACGTGCTCCACTGGTCTTCGATCTTCTGGAACTGCGCCACCTGCGATGTTGGTTGCGAGTTCTCCTGTGCCAGCGCGATGGGGGAAAGAGCGGCAGCCGCGAACAGAACCACCGCGGCAGCCGGAGAAATGAAAGTCGATCGTATCTTCAAGGCTGAAAACCTCTTGCCCCCATCATAAATGCTCTGTTTGTCACAAAGATGCCCCCGTTTCCAACAGGCTCAGGGGTCACCCGAAACGCCTAAACTAGACTCCATGGCAACCCAGGCGGACATCTCCTTCGAGCGCGGCCTCCCCGCATCCGTTGACGCCGAACGCTCCATCCTCGGCGCAATCCTGCTCGACAACTACGCCTTCAACGAAGCCGCCGAAAAGCTCCGCGCAGAAGACTTCGCTCTCGACTCGCATCAGCGGATCTTCGCCCGCATGGCCGAGCTCATCGACGCGGGCCACGCCGTCGACATTGTTACGCTCTCCGAAGAGCTCGCCCGCCGCAAAGAAGTCGAAGCCGTCGGTGGAGTCGCCTACATCGCCTCCCTCACTGAGGGCCTGCCGCGCCGCCTCTCCATCGAGGAATACGTCCGCATCGTCAAGGACAAGTCGCTCCTTCGCCAGCTCATCCGCATCTGCTCGGACTCCATCACCCGCGCCTCCGACCAGAGCGAGGAGGCCCTTGAAGTCCTCAACGCTGCCGAAAGCTCTCTGCTCGAAGTCTCAGAAAAGGGCATCACCCGCGGTTTCGCCGGCATTCCGGAAATCGTTCGCGACTCCTTCGGCACCATCGAC
>JBOGMA010000626.1:0-10029 GCA_050746465.1 Acidobacteriaceae bacterium | reverse complement strand
GCCATGGTGTACATGCGGGACGTGGCGCATGTGCGCGACGGGTTCTCGCCGCAAACCAACATCGTGCGCGTGGACGGCCAACGCGCCTCGCTGCTGAATATTCTGAAAACCGGCAACGCCTCCACGCTCGACATCGTAAAAGGCATTCGCGCCAAACTGAAGACGCTGAGGCCTCAACTGCCCAGCGCGTTGAAGATCACTCCTCTGGGCGATCAGTCGGTATTTGTCCGGGCGTCCATTGAAGGTGTGGTTCGCGAGGGCGTGATTGCCGCCGTATTGACCGCCATCATGATCCTGATTTTCCTCGGGAGCTTCCGCAGCACCCTCATCATCGCCATCTCCATCCCGCTCTCGGTGCTGGCGTCGCTGCTGCTGCTGAGCGCGCTGGGCGAAACCATCAACGTCATGACCCTCGGCGGCCTGGCGCTTGCGGTCGGCATTCTGGTTGACGACGCCACCGTCGAGATTGAAAACGTCAACCGCTATCTGGAGGAAGGCAAGTCGATTGAACAGGCGGTGCTCGATGGAACCGCGCAAATCGCCGTTCCTGCGCTGGTTTCCACCCTGTCCATCTGCATCGTCTTCGTGCCGATGTTCTTCCTCACCGGTGTTGCAAAATACCTGTTTGTCCCGCTGGCCGAAGCGGTGGTCTTCGCGATGCTGGCGTCCTACCTGCTGTCGCGAACGCTGGTTCCGACGATGGCGAAGTACATGCTGAAAGAGCATGATGACCGGGAACTGGAAAAACGCCAGTCCAGCCGCAACCCCTTCATTCGCTTCCAGCAGGCCTTCGAGCGTGGATTCGAGCGTTTTCGCCACGGCTATCACCGTCTGCTGCGCCTCTGCCTCGACCACTCCGCTGTATTTCTCATCCTGTTTACCGGCTTTATTCTTGTTTCGACGGTGGCGCTCTATCCGTTTCTCGGAGAGGATTTCTTTCCGTCAGTCGACAGCGGCCAGTTCAAGCTCCACGTCCGCGCGCAAACCGGAACCCGCATTGAAGACATGGCGGCGCTCTGCGATCGCATCGACTCGGTCATTCGGCAGACCATTCCCAAGAAGGAATTAGTCACCATCATCGACAACATCGGCCTGCCTTACAGCGGCATCAACACCGTTTATTCAAACTCTGCGCCCGTTGGCCCGGCCGACGCCGACATCCAGGTTTCGCTGACTGAGAAGCATCACCCCACCGACCAGTACGTGCAGGACCTGCGCAGCAAGCTGAAGCGCGATTTCCCCGGCGTGACGTTCTACACACTGCCGACCGATATGGTGACGCAGATTCTCAACTTTGGCCTGCCTGCTCCCATCGATATTCAGATTGCGGGAGCGAACGTGCGCGCCAACCGCGAGTTTGCCGAGCAGTTGATGAACAAGGTCAAAATGGTTGCAGGTATGGCGGACGTGCGCATTCAGCAGCCATTCAATGACCCCAGCTTCACCATCAATGTTGACCGAACCAAGGCCAGCCAGGTGGGGCTCACCCAGGGAGACGTGGCCAACAGCCTGCTCGCCGCGACCAGCGGCAGCTTCCAGACCTCGCCCCAGTTCTGGCTCGATCCGCGCAATGGCGTCAGCTACAACATCGCCGTCCAGTCGCCGCAGTACTCGCTCGATTCGCTTGACCAGCTCAGGAACATCCCCATTACGAGTTCGGGAGACGCGCCGCCGCCCACGGCAAATGCCGGCATGGGCGGACGTGCCGTGCAAATTCTGGGAAACCTCGCCACCATCACTCCCGGCGCTCAAATGGGGGTCGTGGACCACTACAACATCGCCCCGGTCATAGACATTTACGGCAACGTGGTGAACACCGACCTTGCGAGCGTTGACAAGAAGATCGAGAAAATCGTCAACGCGTCAAAAAGTCAGCTTCCGCCCGGTTCGAGCATTGTGATTCGCGGCCAGGTGCAGACCATGCACAGCTCCTTCCGCGGCTTGTACGGCGGACTTCTATTTTCCATCGTGCTGGTCTACCTGCTGATCGTTGTGAACTTCCAGTCCTGGATCGACCCGCTCATCATCATTTCTGCGCTGCCCGCAGCCATCTGCGGAATTGTCTGGTTCCTCTTCTTCACCCACACCCACATCAGCGTGCCCGCACTCACCGGAGCCATCATGTGCATGGGCGTAGGCGCGGCGAACTCTATTCTGCTTGTGGACTTTGCGCGCGAACAGCTTGAGGCGACCGTGGGAGACGCGCGAGCCGCTGCGCTCAACGCCGGCTTCGTGCGCCTGCGCCCCGTCCTCATGACCGCCCTCGCTATGATCATCGGAATGTTCCCCATGGCGCTCGGCCTCGGCGACGGCGGCCAGCAGAATGCCCCCCTCGGACGCGCGGTTATTGGCGGCCTGATGTTCGCCACCGTCTCCACGCTCTTCTTCGTGCCCACGTTCTTCAGCGTCCTGCACGGCCGGCTGGAGAAGAAGCGTCGGCAACGCGAAGCGCGAAGGCACGAGAACCAGCCAGTCATGGCGGAGAACTGAGAAACATGAACGAACATTCACCAAAACGAGATCCCGAAATCGAAGATCCACCTATCTCCGGGCGCAAGGCCGCGCTGGTCATCGTGATCCTGCTGTTGGCGGCTCTTGTGTTCGCCATACTCGGCATTGTCCCCAGACTGCGCGCGCGTACGACTTTGCAGAAGCAGACCGACGCGCTCGCAGCTCCATCGGTAGTTGTCGCCAAGCCGACCAAAGGCGCTCCCGCCGAAGAAGTCGTGCTGCCCGGAAACGTGCAGGCTTACACCGACTCCGGAATCTACGCGCGCACGGACGGCTATTTGAAAAAGTGGTATTTCGACATCGGCGCGCACGTCCGCAAAGGCCAGCTTCTCGCCGTGATCGAAAGCCCCGAAGTAGACCAGCAACTGGCCCAGGCCAACGCCGACCTCGCCACCGCGGAAACCAATGCGAACAACGCCAAAATCCAGGCCGTCCGCTACCAGAACCTGCTCAAAAGCAACGCCGTCTCCAAGCAGGACACCGACACCTTCGTAACCCAGGCCGCAGCAACGAGCGCGCAGGTTAACTCAGCCAGGGCCAACATGCAGCGGCTGGAACAAATGGTTGCATTCGAGAAAATCTATGCGCCGTTTACAGGAACCATCACCGCCCGCAACGTAGACATCGGCACCCTCATCAACTCCGGCAATGCCCACTAGCTCTTCCACCTCTCGCAGGAAAACGTCCTCCGCGTCTACGTGAACGTGCCGCAGGTCTACGCTCCGGCGTGCGTGCCGGGCGTCGAAGCCGATCTTACCCTCGCCGAATACCCAGGAAAAAAGTTCTTCGGCAAAATCGTGCGCACCGCCAAGGCGATTGACCCCGCATCGCGCACGCTGCTCGTCGAAGTGGACGTGAAGAACCCGACCCGTGAGCTATATCCCGGCGCGTACGCGCAGGTGCACTTCAAGCTGCAAAACACGCGCCCCTCGCTCATCATTCCAGTCTCCACCATGATCTTTCGTTCCCACGGTCTGCAAGTGGGCATCGTGGTCAACGGCAACAAGGCCAAGCTGGTTCCCATCACCATCGGCCGTGACGACGGGAACGTAGTCGAGGTCGTCGAAGGACTCAATCCCGACGACGAAGTCATCCAGTCCCCGCCCGACTCGCTGATCGACGGCGAAACCGTGCAAGTAGTGCAGCCGCAACAAAAGGCGCAGCAGCAGCAAATCAACGCGGAGGCGGCGAAGTGACGCTGAAAGCCGCGCTGCTTTCCACCACTGCACTCTGCATGACGGCTCTGACCGGGTGCATGGTCGGACCGAAGTATCAGCGCCCGTCCGTGCCGCCTCCGCCCGCAGCCTACAAAGAAATGCCTCCGCCAAACCCGCCCAACGGAAGCTGGAAGCAGGCGCAGCCGGCTAACGCCCAAAGCACGCAGCTTAAAGGCAATTGGTGGGAACTCTACGGCGACCCACAACTGAGCGCGCTGGAAACAAAAATCGCCGTCTCCAATCAGACCCTCAAGGCCGCGACCGAACAATACTTCGCGGCGCGCGAACAGGTCCGCGTCGCCCGCTCAAATTACTATCCCAACCTCGGCGCGGGCATTTCCATTACGCGAACTCACGCTTCGCAGAACCAGCCCAATCAGCGCAGCACATCCAACGACCAGTACAACACCTTCACGCTGCAGGGACAGGCATCTTGGGAACCTGACCTCTGGGGCGCAATCCGCCGCGATGTCGAAGCCGCGCACGCCAACGCGCAGGCCAGCGCCGCCGATCTTGCTAATGTCGCCCTAAGCCTGCAGGCCGAGCTAGCCACCGACTACTTTGAAATGCACGGCCTCGACTCTCAAAAGCAGTTGCTCGACAACACCGTAAGGGCCGACGCCGATTATCTCCGCCTCACCCAGATTCGCTTCAACGGCGGCGTCGCCAGCGACGTCGATGTGGCGCAGGCAGAAACCCAGCTTGAAACCGTAAAAGCGCAAGCGATCGACGTGCAGGTAGCGAGGGCGCACTTCGAGCACGCCATCGCGACCCTCATCGGCCAGCCGGCTTCCACCTTTTCTCTCCCGTCCGCTCCGCTCAACCTCAAGCTTCCCATCATTCCCGCAGGCGTCCCGTCAGAACTGCTCGAGCGCCGCCCCGACATCGCCGCCGCCGAACGCCGAGCCGACGCCGCAAACGCGCAAATCGGAATCGCCATCGCGGCCTATTATCCCAACGTCCAGCTCGGCGGCAGCGGCGGATTTGAAAGCACCAACCCGGGAACCTGGATTCAGGGCCCCAGCGCCCTGTGGTCGCTCGGAGCCTCGGCCATGGAGACATTGTTTGACGCCGGACGCCGCCACGCCATCACCGCGCAGGCGCGCGACTTGTATGAAGCTCAGGCGGCAGACTACCGGCAGAGCGTCCTGAACGCCTTTCAGGATGTCGAAGACAATCTCGCGGCCCTGCGCATTCTCGACTCCGAGGCCCAAACCCAGGCAGCAGCCGTCGCCGCCGCACGGCGATCGCTGCTGGTCAGCACCAAGCGCTACAAAGGCGGAGTGACCGACTACCTTGAAGTGCTGACCGCGCAGACAGCGCAGCTAACCAATGAGCGGACGCAGAACGATCTAACTACCCGCCAGTTCGCAGCCAGCGTCCAGTTGATTAAGGCACTGGGCGGCGGATGGACCCGTGCGCAATTGCCTTAGTGCAATCGGGCAGCCTGCGCGGTCAGCCACGCATGCACAGTGTCGAGATCGTGCCGGCTGATGGAGGGAGTGCTACGCCGCAGCATGGCAACGAACCAGTCGACTTCTTCAGGGGCTGCGGGATAGCCAATATTGCTCTTGCCTGAGCGGGACCTGGAATCAGGACGATTGGAATCGACAAGGGGTTTGCCGTCTGCATTGAGGATGACGAGAAATGGCCAGCCCGCCCCTTTTCCACCGACCGAATTTTCAAATGCGACGCCGCCCGGGGTGTTGGCGTGGCGCGAGTCGTTGGGGCGCTCGCCGGTGTTCATGGTGATGAAGATGAAGTGGCGGTTCAGGATGGCGCCGACCGTTGGGTCATCGACCATGCGGTCATACAGCTTGCAGTTAATGCACCAGGACGCTCCGAAATCGAGCAGGATGTTCTTGTGCTCACCGCGCGCCTGGGACTCGGCCTGCTGGAGAATTGCTGCTGCGGATGGTCCGGCATTCGGCCCCGCAGCGCGTAGCGTAAGCGGCGATACTGCAATGAGGACAACGGCGACAGCGCCGACGACACGAGCGGGCGAAAAGCGTTGAGCGAACATCCGGACTCCGGATAAATTGAATTGGCTGCGTAGGGCTATTATGTTATGCCTGGATTCGAAGCGGACGCATCTGAAAATTGAGAGTATCGCTTTGGAGAACCGCTGCCCACTTGATCACGTCGATGACCAAAAATCCGCCGGCCATGCGTAGCGCAGCAATGACCCGCTCAACTTTGTTCCTGCTCGCGGCGCTCACGCCAGTGGTGTTGCTCATCCACGGCTATCACCCTTTCTCTGATGACGCCGCAATCTACGTAGCAGGCGTTCGCAAGCTGATTCATCCTTCTCTGTTCCGCTTCGATGCCGCCTTCGTGCTGGCCAACACGCGGCTTTCGCTCTTTGCCCACATCCTCGCCGAGGCAGTTCGCATTACGGGGTTGCCTCTGGCCATCGTGCTGCTGGCTGCGCATCTGCTCTCGATTTTTCTTTTCCTCCTCGGCTGCTGGTGCGTTGCAACCCGGCTCTTGGAGGGTGAAGCGGAACGATGGGCGGCGGTTTTGCTCGGGGCGGCCTGCTTCACTCTTCCCGCCGCCGGAACAGCGCTCGTTCTCATGGACCCGTATGTCACCGCGCGTTCCTTCTCGACGCCCCTTGCGCTGTTTGCCTTGGCCGCTGCTTTGGATCGCCGCTGGGGCTTTGCAGTCCTGTTTCTCGTGCTTATGGGACTCATGCACCCGCTCATGGCGCTGTACGCGGCGGCCCTGGTAATTCTGTATGCCGTCGCCGACAGGGGCTCCGCGCGATGGGCTGCTTTGGCGGGTGCGTTGGGTATTTTCGCCGCATTTTTTATTTGGTTGGCCTCGCGGCATGTCGCCGTCTCTCACGCATATTACGAATCCATGCACAGCGGCGCTCGCTCGTTTCTCTATCTCAGCGAGTGGCAGTGGTATGAGGACCTGGGCCTCATCGCTCCTCTGGTGTTGTTTGGCTGGGCAACTGCGCGAACCCGATCCGACAGCCGCTCGCATCGCACCCGTGCACATCTTCTCTGCCTGGCCTGCCTGGTGCTGGGAATCTCCAGCACGGCGATGGCCCTGCTCTTCGTGCATGTCTCCGGACCATTTCTGCTGGTGCGGCTTCAACCTCTGCGCAGCTTCCACATCCTCTATGTCGTCGGAGTCGTTCTACTCGGCGGCTGGTTGGGGCGGGTGATGGGACATGGACGCGCTCTGTGGGCCTTGGTTCTGCTGCTTGTCATCGCTGCCGGAGCGCTGTTCTTCATGCAGCGATCCATTTATCCAGACTCCGCGCACATCGAGTGGCCCGGCGCAAAGCCGCGCAACCCCTGGGCCCAGGCCTATGTTTGGATTCGCGACAATGCCCCGGCGAATGCGGTATTTGCCGCGGACCCGCAACTGATCTTTCGTCCCGGCGTCGACATGCAGGGCTTTCGCGCCACCGCCGAACGCAGCATGCTGGCAAATGACAAGGACCAGGGGGTGGCCGCAGCGGTCGATCCCTCGCTCGCCGGTACATGGGCCGCGCAGCGCGATGCTCAAATCGGAGTTGATACCATGACCGATGCGGAGCGCGAGCAGCGCCTGCGTCCGCTCGGAGCCACCTGGCTCCTGCTGCCTGCGCATGCGGCTACAAAATTCCCTTGTCCCTACAAAAACGCGGCCGCGAAAGTCTGCCGAATGGATTGACTCTTCCCGGATGGAGCCTCTTCATCGCATCGTCTCAGCTTCCGCTTCAATGCCCATAACCTCGTGCGGCTGGAGATGATGCAGCTGCGCCGATGAAGGAATGAAGATGGAGAAGCAGGTCACTTTCCTGCCGCCGAGGCACACGCTGCGGAACCGGATCGTGCCCTCATATTTCTGGAGAATGCCTCTGCTGATCCAAAGTCCCAATCCGGTTCCTTTTGAGGATTTTGTGCTGAAGAAGGGTTCGAACAGCCTTTTCGCATCTGCCGGATCAATCCCGCTTCCGTTGTCGGAGACAAAAATCCGGACTCCACGCGGACGGGAAGGTGCTTCGGGACATTCACCAACATGCACTCGAATGCGTCCCCCGTTCGGCATGGCCTCAATGGCGTTCGAAACGAGGTTGAGCAGGACCTGTTTGAGTTCGCCTGGAAAGCCCTGCACAAATCCGCCGCTCGTGTATCGCCGATCGACGGCGATGTTGCTCTTGTAGAGTTGCGATTTATGAAGTTCGAGGATTTCTTCAAGAAGCGCTCTGATCGAGACCATAACCGGATGTGAAGTCTCGCGATAGAAACTCAGCGTTTGCCGCGTAATGTGGGCGACTCGTTCCAGCTCCTGTTCCGCCATGCGGGCATAGTTCCTGGCCTCGGCATCGAGAGAAGGATGGTTCTGCAGCAGGTAGAAAACGTTGGTGATCGCTCCGAGCGGGTTGTTGATTTCGTGCGCCACGATTCCCGCCATTCTTCCCATGGCCGCGAGCTTGTCGGATTTTCGCAGGGCCTCTTCAGCCTGCAACTCAGCCGTGATGTCCCGGCAAATTTCCAGAATGGCGATCGGGTTCCTGTCGCTCCGTTGCATGCTCTTTCGGCAGGCAACGACTATCTCATGTCCGTTTTTCGTGTGCTGGACCAGGTTTCCCTCCCAGCGTTTTCCCTGGAGCAGCGTCAACTCTATGTCTTCCAGGGAAACGGGGAAGATGGTTCGGAGCAACTGGTGCAGGTTTTTGCCGACCGCCTCCTCCGTGCTCCATCCATAAAGAGCGGCAGCGCCGGAGTTCCAGAAGCGAACCATGCCGTCGAGGTCTCGAACAATGATGGCCTCCGAGGCCAGGTCCATCAACTCCGCGCGTTCCTTCAGTACCTGTTCCATGCGCTTGCGTGCCGTGATGTCGGTGAGCGCTCCGACCGCCCCGCGAACTTTGCCGGACTCGTCGAACAGGGGGTTGGCGCTTGCGAGCACCTGCGTGACCTCCCCGTTGCTGTGATGAATCTCCATTTCGGCCATATCGACGCTGATGCCCGTGGCGGCGGCCCGGTTAAGCGGATACTCATGAGGCGCAAGCCGCCTGCCGTTCTGATAAAAATCTGCTCCGAGATGGCCGTCGACCCCGAATGAGTTCTTGTCTCCTTGTTGAACATCGAGCATCGTGCTCAGAGCCGTATTTCCGGTGATTTCCTGGCATTGCGGATCGCGGGCTACCGCGATTCCGATAGGCAGCACGCGCATGATGGTTTCGAGCTCATCAACCCTTTGCTGTAACTGGTCATTCAATCGCCGAATCTGCTGCGCGCTATCTTCCAGTTCCTTCGTGCGGGCCAGCACCCGCTGCTCAAGTTCGACATTCAGCAGCTCCAATTCTCTGGTCTTGCGATGAAGGTCTATGAAGAGGCTTACCTTGGCTCTTAGCAGTTCCGGAACAATCGGGACCGAGATGTAGTCCATTGCGCCGCGCTGGTAGCCTTTAATGCGATCAAGATCCGATAGATGGACCGCTGAGATGAAGAGGATGGCGATATTTTGGAACCTGGGATGCTGATGAATCATCTCCGCGAGCTCGAAGCCGTTCAGTTCCGGCATGCTCACGTCCATGAGGATAATGGCAATGTCGTTCTTGAGCAGAATATCCAGAGCTTCTCTACCCGAAGATGCGGAGATCAGGTTTTCTCCGAGGTCGCCCAGGATCGCCTGATAGCTGAGCAGCTTACTCGGCTGATCGTCGACCATCAGGATATTGATTTGTTGGTTTATGCTCATCGGATATTCGCCCATCGAAAATGGCCCTTCATGGAAAAACGAAGAAGCTAGCGATGAAGCCATGTACGCAAGGTTGACAGCAATTGCTCCGTGTTAACAGGCTTCGCAAGATAATCGGATGCTCCCGCTTCTAACGTTCTTTCACGATCTCCTTTCATCGCCTTGGCCGTCAGTGCAACGATGGGCAGACGCTGAAATGACGGATTTTGCCGGATGACCTTCGTGGTCTCATAGCCGTCCATTTCCGGCATCATGATATCCATCAGGACTATGGAAATATCCGGGGTGGAATCCAAGGTGGCAATAGCCTCCTTTCCTGTTTCGGCGGTCAGTACTGTCATGCCGCGACGTTCCAGGACGCTGCTGAGCGCAAAGATGTTGCGGACGTCATCATCGACCACAAGCACTTTCTTGGTCGCCAGCACTTCATCAGAGCGGTGCAGGCGATCCAGCATTGCCTGCTTTTCCTGTGGAAGGTCCGTAACGACACGATGCAGGAACAGAGACGTTTCATCCAGCAGGCGTTCAGGCGACTCCACCCCTTTGATAACAACACTCCGTGCCAGCAAATGCAACCGGGTGTCTTCTTCGGGGG
>JBOGMA010000625.1:0-8547 GCA_050746465.1 Acidobacteriaceae bacterium | reverse complement strand
ACTCCAAGGTGAGCGCCCTCTCTATTTTTGTCGTGCAGCCCCTTTTTGAAGACACGACAGTCTATGTCCTGGACGCCAACCTGGATGGACCTGTTCCAGTCACCAGTTCCCAGCCTTCTCTGCTCCCTCCGCCGCGCTCATCGCTTGAGACGCAATGGACAGGAGCATATCACCTGCATTTGTGGCAAATGCCAACCGCCAGCGGCTTTTTCCGAATCAGAAACGCGCGCGGTACTATTTCCGTCCCCAGCACGAGTTCCGTCGTGAATCGCGATACAACCGACTACACGTTCAACATCGGCTTGGATCCAACGCTTCGCTTCGGAACCAACTCCCTCACATTCAACACCGGGGTTCAGGAGACGCTACGACGCGATTCCGAAGTTCCTGTCTCCATGAATCAAAACCTCTTCCGCTATTTCGCGTACGTCTCAAGCAGTTCGTTCTTCGATGCGGTCTCATTCGACGGCTATTTCATCCGTGAATCCGGCCCGTTCACAGAAACCAACCTGAGTTCGAAGACCTATGCCGGCGGCATCAACTTTCGCGTCGGTGCTCCCTGGGGGAGCACCGCCCTCATAACCGGCTGGAATGCCAATGATCAGGACTTTACCCCGGCCGACATTGAGGATTATTACACTTCTTCCTACCTCGGCCTCACTCACCGTTTTTCAGAGAAATTCAACGCCGAAGCCCTTGTTCAGGACTTGCGCACCTGGCGCGTCTTCAACGCCAGGTCGGCCATTGCGCAGGCCCTCCGCCCTGGCGGAACCATCAGTTTCACTCCCAATCGCAATTGGTCTGTGCAGGCTTCCACTACTTACTCCAGCACGCGGAGCTTCCATGTGTATGATGCTTTCCAAAATAGCTTCTCTGCCTCCTATTCGCGCGCATTCCACCGCAGCTTCAACGCGGAAACAGGAGAAGTCTCGCTCCAATATCCCATTCGCTTCTCCGGTGGTATCCAGCAAGAGACATTCTTCAATTTTCCGGGCCACTCCAACCAACAGTACAGACCCTATATAAGCATCACATTGTTTTAGGGCGCGAGCAGAAGGAGTTCCATGAAGATTTGTCTAGTTGCGACTTTTCCTCCCAGTGGACGGCAGTTGAACGAGTATGCGTTTCACATTGCCCGGGAGCTCCGGCGGCACCCTGACATCGAGTTGACAATACTCGCCGACCAGTTGACCGACTATGACTTCGCGACAGATTCCAATGGGAATTCGTTGCATGCTCCCCAAATGGAGGAACTGCCCGGCTTCAATGTGATTCGTTGCTGGAAATTCGGCAGCATGGCAAATCCGTGGCGGCTGCTCAGTGTCATCCGTGGCCTCAAGCCGGACGTAGTCTGGTTCAACCTCGTTTTTTCAAGCTTCGCCACCCCTGAAAATCCCTTTGCCGCCTTCGCCGGACTCTCTGCGCCGGCCCTCACCAGAGCTGCCGGCTTTTACACCCATATCACGCTGCACCATATCATTGAGCACGTTGATTTTGCCGCCGCCGGCGTCAAGCGCGAAAAGATTCTTCGCATGGGGACAAAAGTCGCCACTCGAACGCTTCTGAAGGCACACTCCGTCTCGGTGCTGCTCCCCAGCTATCAACGTACTCTCGTTACAAAGTATGGCGCCAACAACGTGCTGCTGGGCACCCACGGAACCTTTGCCACTGCCTCGACGCCTCCCGATTTTTCATCTCGCGGCAATCCCGATTTCCGCATCCTGGCCATCGGGCACTGGGGAACCTACAAGCGGCTCGAAACCTTGATGCAGGCGTTCCCTTCCGTTCTGGAGAAGATACCCAACGCCCGGCTCATCGTCGCCGGCGCCAATCATCACACCAAGGCCGGATATTGGGAATCGATTCGCGCTGCGCAGCCCGCTCATTTGCCCATAGAATTTCGCGGCTATGTTGCGGAGGAAGACATTCCCGAACTCTTCCGGACAGCTTCGGTCGTGGTGATGCCGTACGACTCCGCGACCGGCTCCAGCGGCCCAGCCCACCAGGCATGTGAGTACGGAATTCCAATCGTATGCGCGGACATTGCGGACTTTCGCGCCATGGCGACAGAAGAAGAAATGGCCATCAGCTTCTATAAAATCGGCGATGCATCTGATCTTGCCGATCGCCTCATTAGTATCCTTGAATCCCCGGAGTTGCAACGCGAGATGGCGCAACAGAACTACGCCGCCGGAGCGCAGATGACGATCGGACGCGTGGTCCACAACTATCTCCGCTGGTTCGAACTCAGCAAATGCAAAGAGTTTATCCGCAAATCTGATCCGTCGCGAACTCCGTGGCAGAAGCCGCAGCCGCGCTTCGCTCGCCCGGAAACTACCCCGGGCTCCATGGACATCTCAGACACTCTCGGATTTTGCGCTAGTAGCTCGCCGGATACGGATAAAGAGGCGCGTCGATCGACCCCGATGCTTGAAAGCGATTTTTGAGACCTCTCGAAACGGCTGGAAAGGTAACCTCCGAATATTGCCGTCGCATCTAATCGAGCTTCCAGAGTTCTTCGTTTCGCTCACTCGGCTTGGAAGGAACTAAATTGTCAAACGTCAGGATTCACTGGATTCCACGATTTCTTTATCCGGCGACGCTGATATCGTGTTTCGCGGCTCTGTTGCTTTCCACCGGGTGCGGCATTTTTACCGGAAATTCAACCCATCACCTCACGGTGAGCATTAGCGCCAGCCCCGCATCCATTGCGTCTGGGAGCTCGTCCACGCTGACCGTCACGGCCATTGGCGCAAGTCAGGTCATCGTAACCGGCAGCGACGGCAGCAGCTACACTCTGCAACCAGCCGGCGGCAGCCAACCCGTCAGCCCAACTGCAACCACGGTTTATACCGCAACAGCAACGGACTCGGCAGGAAAATCCACAGCGACCACCACTGTAACCGTCACCCCGGTGCAGCAGCCTTCCCCCACCGTAAGCGTCTCTGCCAGCCCTACTTCCATTTCCGCTGGCAGTTCATCAATTCTTAGCGTAACCGCTACGAATGCCACTCAGGTAACACTCGCTGGCAATGATGGCAGTTCCTATACCCTCGCGCCGAGCGGTGGAACTCAGGCCGTCACGCCCAGCACCACCACTGTTTACACCGCAACTGCGAGCGGTGCCGGTGGAACCGCTACCGCGAGTGTCACCGTGACCGTGGCTGCCACTCCTGCGCCCACCGTAACCATCACGGCAAATCCCGCCTCCATCAATGCGGGAGGCTCATCTACCTTGAGTGTTTCCGCCTCGAACGCTACCCAGGTTACACTGACCGGCAGCGACGGCAGCAGCTATCCGGTAGGCCCCAGCGGAGGAAGTCAATCCGTTACACCCGCGGCCACGACAATCTATACTGCGACTGCAACCGGGCCCGGAGGAAATATTTCTGCCTCCGCAACCGTGACCGTTACGCCGCTCCCAACGCCAACCGTCACTATCGCGGCCGATCCTGCCACCGTGAGTTGCGGTAATTCGTCCCTTCTCACCGTCGTGGCCACCAACTCCACTCAGGTAACGGTGACCGGAACGGACGGAAGTTCCTATACCTTGCAACCGGCCGGCGGAACGCAGAAAGTCAACCCTGCCGCCACAACAAATTACACTGCCACGGCCACTGGAACCGGTGGAAGCATTACCGCAGAGGCCACAGTAACCGTCGATACATCCAAAGGCATTAACTGCATAGACCACGTAATCTTCATGCTCCAGGAGAACCACACCTTCGATAATTACTTCGGCATGCTCAACCCCTATCGAATCGCCCAGGGCTGGAACAAGGGCGATGACGGACAGATCTACAACGTGGATGGAATCGACGACAAGCTGGCCACCATTTCAAATCAGGATTCTGAAGGCGACACGTATTCTCTATTTAAGTTCAAGACCACCTGCATAGACGATGAAACGTCAGACTGGCTGGCGAGCTACGGGCAAGTGACTCTCTACAATCACAAGGTCGGCCGCCCCACTCTGATGAACGGTTTCGTCTCGAATGCCGAAGGTTACGCCAAGTACTGCGCCAAATCCGGCAGTTGTTCGGGAGAATTCAGCGATACGACTGGGAAACGCGCCATGGGCTACTACGACCAGGATTTCCTGAACTACTACTACTACATGGCGTCGCAGTTCGCCCTTTCCGATCGTTGGTTCTCGCCGGTTTCGAGCAAGAGCATCCCCAATCGCATCGCAACGTTCACTGGCGGCACAACCCAGGGCCTGGTCAAAGATCCAGGCAATGACGACCATCTCACCCAACTCGACATCAACAACATCTTCCAGGAGCTCGACGCCGCAAAAGTCTCATGGAAGATCTACTACACCGTCACCAACGGCTTCTGTCTTGACGAGGACGATTGCAATCCCGGGCCTTCAGAGTATCCTGCAACTACTTTCTCCACCCTCCAATATTCCTACCATCTACTACATGGAAACACTTCCGCGAACCCTTGTAATCCACCAACCCAGCCATCCAGCGTGGTCGGCGATGCGTCGAATTCCTTCTGCATTGACCCAACGCACATTGCGCCTCTGAATGATCCCCAATACGGCTACTTCGCCGATCTCAAAAACGGCACCCTCCCCAGCTTCGCGTTTATTGAAGCCGGATATGGCCGCAACGACGAGCATCCTGGCTCATCGCAGTCCATCTTCGCTGGACAGGCAGAAGTCGCAAAAATTATCAACTCCCTGATGACCAGCTCCTCGTGGAAGGATTCCGTCTTCTTCCTGAGCTACGACGAGGGTGGCGGACCTTACGATCACGTGCCTCCCGTCCCCGGTCACTCCAACGACTATACCGATCCGTCGCTCGGAACCATTCCCGACATCTCGTCCATCGCCGTCAACCCCGATAGCTACAACCCATGCGTGCCGTCCGGCGGAATTGCCACCACGCACTGCGACCTGGGCGCAAGCGATCCCGGAGCAAGCCCCGACGACGCTCCCGCGCAGCAAGGATTTGCCGCGCAGCTCGGATTCCGCGTACCAAACATGGTCGTCTCGCCCTTCACAAAGCGACATTATGTATCGCACATACCCATGGACCATACTGCGATCCTTAAATTTGTTGAAAACCGCTTCATCGGCCCCGATGCTCATCTCACAGCGCGTGACGAGGCACAACCCAACCTGTTGGACTTCTTTGACTTCACCGATGCCCCGTGGGAAACGCCTCCAACTCCACCTGCTCCCGACAACGCCAGCGGTACCTGCACTCCCACCGACATGGGGCCCTGATTTTCTGAGCCATTGCCATCGGCTT
The DNA here is from genome assembly GCA_050746465.1 of Acidobacteriaceae bacterium. Taxonomy (GTDB): domain Bacteria; phylum Acidobacteriota; class Terriglobia; order Terriglobales; family Acidobacteriaceae; genus Silvibacterium. Next base: position 3,283 of record JBOGMA010000625.1, on the reverse strand, counting down.
CACCGTGGTTGTCGACCGTGCAATACTTCCATAAAGCAGAAGGCGCTTGCGGTTAACAATGCAAGCGCCTTCAGGTTTTAGGAATTGTCCGCGAAACCCTGGATTTCGTCGAACCGTTGAATTACGTCGGATTAATTTCACTTGCCTCGTACTGACTGCCGTTGAATCTAGCCTTCACCCTGACATGATCTCCCAGGCGAAAGCTCTGGGATGGAAACAGCCTCGGATTGAAATGCAGCCGATATGTCTCCTTGTCACGCGGATCAGTCACAACCAGCATCCCTGAAGGAACATCGAGCGCGGAAATATTTCCGCTGAAAACAAAGGAAGCTCCCGGGGTCGCAAGGATCGCCACCTGGGTCGCAACGCCCCGCCCATCGTTGCTGGATCGAAATTTGATCGAAACTAGATCGCCGCTCACCAAATCAGAAGTTCCGGTGTGAGCAGAAACGAACATCGCCTCTCCCTTTCGAAACACGGGCGTGCCCCTCGGCACGGTGAGTTCAATCGGCTCTCGTGCCAGAGCGGTGCTCACCGTCAGCTTGCCATTTCCAGGATCGAAATTCAGCACTTGCCCCTGGCACTCGCCTTCCGGCGCGTGTGACAGCATATGAATACTCACGGCATAGATGTTCGATCCGTCCAGCGTCGTCTCCACTGAGGCGCTCTCCGCCGTCTTCAGAGTGCTCAACGAGATTGGCTTTCCATCAAGGAAAACGCGCGTGCGCGGGTCAAACAAAATCTTTACTGGCTTCCCTCCGCCAAAGACTTTGAGCTTGAACTGATCCCGCACTTGATCAATATCTCCAATCACCCCACCCATTACAGTTTTTGTTCCCTGCGGCAATGGCGGCAATAGGGCTGGATTTCCCGCTGCGCCGTCGGTCCTGGAGACAACATTTGCGGCCGCCGTTTGCTGCGGTCCCGCATGCATTACATTGAGCTGCGTGAATGCCGCGGCGCCAAGCGCGGCCGCAGCGAAAAGACGACCCATCGAACACACCCTTACTCTAGATAGTCAACTCTTGGTTGGATGAGGTTTGCAATGGCTCGGTGGCCTGAACCTGATTGAAGCCAGCCGCGAAATACAAGTGCACAGCAACACAATCCAGATGTTTGCATCAAACTTGTATGCGCACTGGCGGTTCCCTATTTTGAAGGAACAAAAGAGTTAAGATGCTCACTTTTCAGCGGAAACTTCTCATTGCCGGGATTATTGCCTCGCTGGCGCTGCAAACTGCGTGGGCGCACGACATCCGAATCACCATTCCGCGCCACAGCGAACTCACCCCAGTCCAGCGCCTCAACCGCCAAGGGGTCGAAGCCGTCAAAAAACATGACTACGAAAAGGCCGAAGCAATCTTCTACAAGGCTTACCTTTATGACCCCGGGGACCCATTTACCCTCAATAACCTCGGCTATATCTCCGAGTTGCAAGGGGAATTGGACCAGGCGCAGAAGTTCTATGCGCTCGCTGCGAAGCAGGGCTGCACCGCGATGGTTGACCTCAGCAGCGAAAGCGACTTAAAGGGCAGGCCCATGACCTACGCTCTCAACAACGTTGAGGATACTCCCATGCGCGTCAACCGCATGAACATCCAGGCCATCACTTTGCTTTCACAAAACCGGACCTTTGAAGCCCACAACCTTCTTCTCGAAGCTCTCAAATTTGAGCCGCAGGATCCCTTCACGCTGAACAATCTGGCGGTTGCTGACGAAGCCACTGGAGATTTCGAAGGCGCGCTGAAGTACTATACTCGCGCCGCCGACCTCCATTCCTCTGAACCGATTGTCATTTCCGACCGACGCTCGCTTCGCGGTCAATCCGTGAGTAAGGCGGCAGCCAACAGCGCGGCGGAGTTGCAGAAAAAGATGCAGTCAATGAATCCGGCGCAGGTGCAGGCAATGGGCTTCACCTATCGGGGAGTCACCGCGGTGAACCGCAACGACTGGAATGCTGCGAAACAGGATTTCCTTCGCGCCTACAAGCTCGACCCCAACGATGCCTTCACCCTGAATAACGTTGGATACGTCGCCGAAAAAAATGGCGACATCGAGACCGCGCAGCTTTTCTACTCCAGGGCACGCGCCGCACAGGGTTCTGACGTCCCTGTCGGAATAGCGACGCGCTCTGTGGAAAAAGGCCAACCGCTCTTCGCCGTTGCTGCCGATAGCGACCATGCCATTGACCGAGTCCTCGCCCGTGAACAGAATATTCGCCGCCGGGAACAAACGGGTCCGATTGAGTTAATACCCCGTGGCGGCGAATCGCCATCCAATAATCAGCCGGCTGGTAAAACACCCCAGCCGCAGTCTCCACAATAAATCCATGAGGTGTCCTCCAAGATGTCCACACAAGCCGCTCCAGGTATTGCGAATCCAATGAACTTCCTTTCTCGGCTCCTGCTTCCCCGCAGGAAGGCCGACGGAGTGCATGAGGATCTCGCCCATATCAGCCGCGACAAGTTCGATGAACTGGTTAACCTTGCCCAGCTCAACCATGTAATCGTACGAGCCTTGACTATTATCCAAAGCAGCATGCGGGCTGCCGGCGACGACATGCGCGCCGAGTGGGCGTCTGCCGCACTCGTTGCGGAGCAGGAGCGAATCGGGAAGGCAGTTGTGGTGCTCCATGCGGTCTGCGAGGCATTTGAAACCTCTCTACGCCCTGTCACGGTCATTAAATCCCTCGATCACTGGCCCGATCTCGGCAGCGACCTGGATCTATTCAGCGACGCCGCTCCGGAAGAGATAGTGCAATTCATGAAAGCGCGCTTCCACGCGGAACTTGCCCCGCGAAGCTGGGGTGATCGGCTTGCAAATAAGTGGAATTTCCTTATTCCAGGGCTGCCTGAGCCAATCGAAATTCACGTTGGGCGGCTTGGCCAGACAGGCGAACAGGCCACCATCGCCGACTCCTTGCTGGCGCGCTCACGCCTCATTCAGATTGAAGATCAGTCCTTCCGGGTAACATCTCCATCAGACCGTTTGATGATCTCCACCCTGCAGCGCATGTATCGGCACTTCTTCTTCCGCCTGTGCGATATCGTCGACACGGTTGAGCTCTCTGAATCCGGAGCCCTTGATTACGAGGACCTGCGTCGTGTTTCAACCACGGCAGGTATCTGGCAGGGAGTAGCAACCTATCTGGTCATCGTGTCGGATTACGCCGAGAAGTTTCGCGGAGCAGGGATTCAGCTTCCGCAGACCGTAAAGGCATCCGCACGGTTCGGGGGAAATCACCTCTTCTTCCGCAATGATTTCTTACGCGTGCCGATAATGC
>JBOGMA010000624.1:0-2198 GCA_050746465.1 Acidobacteriaceae bacterium | reverse complement strand
GGGCAGCCTTCCCACATCTCAAAATCGAGATGTGGGGCATCCACGCTGGTATATAGGGAGCAGAGGTTTCGATGGCGGGGATTGCGGGAATTTATTGCGCGGATGGGCGTCCAGCGGACGTGGCTGAGCTGAAGGCCATGGCGGCGGCGACGCCGGAGCGCGGAGTGGACGGGGTCACGTACTGGAACTCGGGGCAGGTGGCCTTCGCGCATCTGCAATTCTGCACGACGCCGGAGTCGTTGCAGGAGCGGCAGCCGCGGGTTGCTGCGGGCGGGGATGTTTACCTGGTTTGGAATGGGCGGGTGGACAATCGCGAGGAGTTGCGCGACGCGCTGGCGGCGAAAAGCGCCGTGCCGGTGGATGAGACGGACCCCGGGTTTGTGCTGGCGGCGTATCTCCAGTGGGGGCCGGAGTGTTTGCAGCGCATGATCGGGGATTTTGCGCTGGCGGTGTGGGACGGTCGGCAGAGGCGGCTATGGTGCGCTCGGGATTATGTCGGAATTCGGCCTTTCTACTACTTCTGGGATGGGAAGACGTTTCTGTTTGGGCCGGAGATTCGAGCGTTGCTGGCGCATCCGCTGGTTTCGCTGAAGATCAACGAAGGCATGGCCGGCGAATATCTTTCGGATCATTTTGTGAGCCGCGATGAGACGCTGTATGCCGATATTCGGCGGCTGCCAAGCGGCTCCACGCTCATGATTGATTCCGGCGGGCTGCGCATTGACAACTGGTGGAACCCCGAGCTAAGCCTGATCGACTACAAAACCGATGAGGAGTACGGGGATCACTTTCGCGTGTTGTTTGACCAGGCGGTGCGAGCGCAGTTGCGTTGCAACACAAAAGTGGGTGTGGCGTTGAGCGGGGGACTGGATTCGTCTTCGATTGCGGTGACGGCGCAGCACCTGCTGGGGCAGCGGGGCGAGACGGACCGGCTCTGGACGTTCTCGGTGGTGGGTCCGGGGAAGGCTTGGGACGAGTCGGAGGACATTGAAGCGATTGTGCGGCACGGCGGGCTGAACTCGGAGCTTTTGGAACCGTTGAGCCCGGGGCTTGACCACTTCCGCGAGAGGGCGGCCCGGTGGCGGGAGTTCCCGGGAGCCCTTAATGGCGAGCCGATGACCATACCGATGTTCAACGCAGCCGCGCGGCACAGCGTCCGCGTGCTTTCAGCGGGAATAGGCGGCGATGAGTGGCTGGAGGGCCGGAGGGAGCACGTGGTCGATTTAGCTGCTGCCGGAGCGATTTTCCCCATGCTGCGGCGGGCGCGCGAAGACTGCAATTTCTATTGTGGAATCGGGAGCTGGCGGACTTATTTGGCCCATGAACTCCTCAGGGCGGCGGCACCCGGCTGGGCGCTCGCACGCAGGAGGAAGCGCAGGCTGGCTCGCGAGGGAATCTTCTCAGAACCCTTTCAGCGGCGAACAAACCTGGGCGACAGGCTCTACGAGTCCCGCTTTGAGTCAAGACGCTTTGCCACGCGGGTGCAGGAATTCACCTTCCGGAACATCAGCGGCGGTCAGGAAGCTTTTTCCCTTGAGTCCAACGATCGTGACAATGCTGGCAGTGGAATCGAAATGAGGTTTCCATTTCACAACCGCCAGTTGGCTGAGTTCTGCCTTCGCCTGCCTGAGGAGCAGCACAAGCAGGGCGCCGCGGCAAAATGGATCCTGAGGACCGCAATGGGCGAGCGGCTGCCCACGCGCATACAGAGAAAAGAAGGGAAGGCCGAGTTCTCTGATATGTATGCTACGGTGATTCACGAGCCACAGGCCAGAGCGCGACTGGAGAACCTCACAATACTTCGCCATACAGATTGGCTAGAATCGGGCCGATTTGTGAAGTGGAGCAGGCTGCCGTCCGAGCCTCAGGAGTCGTATGCCGTGCGATACGGACTGCTGTGGATGGTTTTGGGCATGGATCTGTGGCTGGAAAATGTGCTCGCAATGAGCGGCAACAGAGGGAGTGCCGGCGAACGAACAGAAAAATTCGCTAGGTTACGATCAGTGAAAACAAGTTACTGAGCGATGGGGGTGGGTTAACCATTTCCCAAAATGGCCAAATTCAGGACAGCTTTTTGCTTGACTTGGCTCGCCCCCCGTAAGTTAAATGAACGTACCCCCCATAAATCGTTACTGAGGAATAACGGAATGATTGAAGCTGAGAAGCTCCAGCCGGGGGAGGGTGCGTCTAGTCTAAAG
>JBOGMA010000623.1:0-5083 GCA_050746465.1 Acidobacteriaceae bacterium | reverse complement strand
TGCGGGTCCGAGAGAACCCACCGCCGTTTACCTTGCGTCTTTTGAAAGCCTTTGTCAACAGCAAAAGTCGGGTTTCCACAGGTTTTTTGCTGTTTTTTCCGGTTTTCTTCAGTATTTGCCTCTTTTTCAGGCGAAACTAAGCCCTTAGCCCTGCAAAAATAGCCTCATCAGCCCATCAAGCTGTTCTTGCCGATGAGTGTAGGCGCGCCTGCATGATTCAGTAAATGTGGAAAACAGGGTCGTTTCTTTTCGCTGCTCCCCGCGTCAACGGCACATTCAAAAAATCAACCAGCGGTGCAGCCAGCCGAAAATACCCTTCGATCGTCACCGCCAATTTCGGCTTCAGCGCCTCAGTAGCAGGCAGCGTAGCCACCACGCCCCACTGCCTCCCCTTGATCCATTCCATCGCCGGATGCTCCGCGGGAAAGCCCTTCGGAGGCCGCGTCAGCGACTGCGGATCATGCATTTCCATCTTTGAACGCAGTTTTTTATTCTCAATCAGCCGCCGAAACTCAACGTGATGCTCCAGCAGATAATTCCGAATCGCAAACAACTGCTCCTTAGGAGGCATGTAGACCCCCGCTGCGAGCACCAGCTCCGTCGCGCTCAGGTGCAGATAGTACCCGCCGCCTGAAGTCTTCTCCAGCCCGTTGCGCGTCCACCAAGCCGCCACATGCGTTTTGTAAGGAGTCTTGTCCGCCGAAAACCGCGTGTCTCGATAGATGCGCAGCATGATCTTTTGTGGGGGGCGCAAATGATCCGGAGCATACTCCTCCATGCCCCGCGTTACTCGCTCAATCAACGCCAACATCGGAGCCTTAAGCTCCCGCTCATAAACTCCCCGCCGCGCTTCAAACCACTCCCGCCGATTATTCCGCTTCAGCTTGCGCAGAAAATCAAGAGCCTCAGAACTGAAATACGGATTCGCAAAAGCAACTGGCGTGCGCTTCGCTTCAGATATCTTCTTTGCTTGGGCCACGGCGATATTTTACGCAAAGGTTTGACGCTTCGCTGCAACCACCCGCGTCCGCTTTCTATTGAAAGCTGCGCTGGAGCAGCTATTCGGAGGCTCCGTCGATTCTGGTCGTGGCCTCCTCTCGATACGTAATCCATATTTCCGCCAGAGCGTGGAGCAAAGCAAGGCGCTGCTCTATGCGGCTTGAGACATGGCGTCAGAGCGTAGCATTATGCTCATGACCACCCGCCGCAAATTTCTGCAGTCCGCCGGCATCGCGCTGGCCGCGCTTTCCACGCGCCCTGCTCTGTTTGCTCTTGAAGATCAGCAAGCCGCGGATCAGCCGCTTCTCGAAGAATTCCATTACGGCGATGTGGCTCTTGCTTCAGGACGCGCTCAGACCCAATTCGATCAGACCCAGTCCGTACTCATGGGTATGAACGAAGACAGCCTGCTCAAACCGTGGCGACTTCGCGCCGGCCTGCCCGGGCCCGGGCCGGATATGGGCGGATGGTACGACGTTCAGGGCTTTGCGCCTGCCCATTCCTTCGGACAATGGATTTCCGCACTCGCCCGCGGTTATGCGGTAGACGGCGATGCGCGAAAGAAGGCGCGGGTGGAACGGCTGCTCGCTCTGTATCGATCCGCAATTTCGGGCAAGTTCTATCAGAATTTTCGCTTTCCCGCCTACGACTACGACAAAGTTGTGTGCGGATTGATGGACGCGCACCAGTTCGCCGGCGTGCCGCAGGCGTGGGCGATCCTCAATGAGACAACCAGCGCCGCAGAACCGCATCTGCCTCCGCATGCTCTCGACCGTGACGCCCCGCAGTTGGCCTGGCGCGCAGCCACCGGACAGCCCACCTCCAAGGACTACGGGTGGGACGAACCCTACACGCTGCCTGAAAATCTTTACCTCGCCTGGCAGCGCGGCGCGGGCGACCGATACAAGCAGTTAGCTGGGCGCTATCTGCTGGACAAGACCTACTTCGATCCACTCTCCGCGGGCATCAAAGTTCTGCCGCATCATCACGCCTACAGCTTTTGCAACGCGCTCAGCTCGGCAATGCAGGCCTACCTATCCACCGGCAGCAAAAAGCATCTGCACGCGGCGAAAAATGGCTTTGCCATGATCACCGCGCAGAGCTTTGCCACCGGCGGATGGGGACCGAACGAAAGTTTCGTCGAACCAGGCACAAACCAGTTGTTCGACAGCCTGAGCAAAACGCATTCCAGCTTTGAAACTCCCTGCGGCAGCTACGCCCACTTCAAGCTCACCCGCTATCTGCTGCGTGTCACCCGCGATGGACGGTACGGCGACAGCATGGAGCGCGTCTTCTACAACACAGTTCTGGGCGCAAAGCGGTTGGAGCCGGACGGCCACGCCTTCTACTATTCCGATTACAACTTCTCCGCGCAGCGCGTCTACTTCCGCGATCGCTGGCCCTGCTGCTCCGGCACGATCACTCAGGTCGCCGCCGACTACCACATCCTGCCATACTTCCACTCCGGCGATGAGCTTTACGTCAACCTCTATCTGCCATCCACTCTTCGCTGGACCAATTCCGATGGCGCGCACGTCACGTTACAGCAGGAGACCGAATACCCAATCGAAAGCCGTGTGACCATGCGGCTTCGCGTGTCGCACCCTTCAGACTTTGCCCTGCACCTCCGGATCCCGGCATGGGCTGGCGCGGACGCCGGCATATCGGTAAATGGCGAAAAAGTTTCGCCGCCCGTGTCCAGCGGCTTCGCGACCCTGCGCCACAAATGGAAAAACGACGATCGTATCGAGCTGGACCTGCCGCTTCACATGCGCCTGGAGCCAATCGACCTATCACACAACACCGTGGCGCTAATGAGGGGACCGCTCGTGCTCTTCGCCGAGACAGAATCGTCTTCGAAAGTAAAGCAGCAGCAGTTGCTCCAAGCCCAGCGCGGCCACGGAGCTGAGTGGTTTGCGAATACCGATTCCGGAAAACTCCGGCTCGTCCCCTTCACAGAATTAGGAGAGGACCGCTACACAACCTATCTGAACGTGGTGTAGAGCAACCTTCAGTGCATCCAGCACAATCTTTTGGCTTGAGTAGGGGGACAGTGCGGGTGCCCCATGTCTCGTAGAGACATGGGATCAGAGTCCCTAAGCCGCAACCCCGGTAATGTAAGCCTCCAGGTGCCGAATCGTCTGCTGCTGCTCCGTGATGATCCAGTTCACCAGGTCCCCAATCGAAATAATTCCGGCAATCGCGCCCTCATCCACCACCGGAAGGTGCCGAACCCGCTCCTCCGTCATAATCTGCATGCAGTCGCTCACCGTGTGCTTCTGCGAAACAAACGTAACCGGAGCCGTCATAATCTCGGAGACCTTAGTCGCCTTCGATGACCGGTCATGCAGCGCAATCTTCCGCGCATAATCGCGCTCGGAGAGGATCCCCACCAGGCGCTGCCCATCTGTAACCAGCACCGACCCGATCCCCTTCTCCGCCATCAGCCGGATCGCGTCATACACCGAGTCCCCGGGAGAAACCGACCACACGTCTCCCTTCTTATGCCGAAGCAGCGTGCCAACAGTCGCTCCCAATTCGCTCATAGTATCCTCCGGGCTGGCATCCTAATGCCCCAATGAGGCACCGTCAACACAATCCAACGCCCCAGCGCTCTTGGACGCAAATTCCCGGCCGAAGGTTGAACGGAATCTGCACCCAAACCCTATAATCGCGGGATGAATCGCGAAATGGAACCGGAGCTGACAACCGATCCGGAGCTTGCTGGCGTGTTGAATGAATTGATGGGGCGTGAGCCGATCTTCCATCGTCCCGAGTGGGGCACAACCCGCGCTGACTTCGAGCGCATGACCTCTCCGGATTTCTGGGAGGTCGGCGCATCAGGCAAGCGGTACAGCCGTAGCTTTGTGCTGGATGAACTAGAACGCCGCTACCAGATCGAAAAAGAAGATCCCCATCCCAACTCTATGAAGGCAAGCGGCTTTCACTGCCGGAAACTTGCCGGAAATGTCTATCTGCTGACCTACACGCTGCTTCAGGGCGAGCGCAAAACCCGCCGTGCGACCATCTGGGAAAACACAGCGGAGGGATGGAAAATTCTTTTCCATCAGGGAACCATAGTCGAGAAGGCCTAGCGAATCACCTTCAGCGCCGCCCGGAACAGCGCGTCGAAATCCCCGCCCAGCGACTTGTCCTTCTCCACTGCCGCCTCAATCGCCTTCTGCGCCGCCGGCCGCTGGTAACCAAGATTGGTCAGCGCCGAAAGCACATCTTCCGCCGCCGGGCCAGCCGACACCACCGCCGCCGGAGCCACCGCCATATCCTCCAGCTTGTCTTTCAGCTCCACCACCAGCCGCTCCACCAGCTTCTTCCCAACTCCCGGAATATGCGTCAGCGTCGCATGGTCCTGCGCCCGGATCGCGGACACCGTGCGCTCTGGATTCAGCCCGCTCAGAATCGTAACCGCCAGCCGCGGCCCCACGCCACTCACCGTAATCAGCCGCTCAAACAGCCGCTTTTCCTTCAGGTCAAGAAACCCATACAGCGCCAAAATATCTTCCCGAACCTGCGTGTAGACATGCAGCGAAACCTCCGCCCCCTCCGCTGGAAGCGCGGTAAACGTAGGAATGCTGATGATGACCTCGTAGCCAACTCCGCCAGCTTCCACAATCACATGGCCAGGCTGCTTCAAAAAAAGCCGTCCTCGCAGGTGAGCAATCATAAGGACAGGGTACAGCGTTCAGCGATGAGTGCAGTGAACCTACAGCGCAATTTTCTTCGTCGACCTTCTCTTCACCAAGTCGGTTCTCACTTGGTGAAGCCACGCTTTATTCGAGACGGACAGAGCGACCCAGTCCTTGCAATTGGCAATAAACCCGTCATCAGGTTCCACACAATTGGAGAAAAACGATAACGCTTGGGAAAGAGATTCTTTCGCGTGCCAAGTAGTTATGACACATCGCCCTTCCGGCTCCTCGCGCATGCGCTCCTGATCGAGCAAATCATGTACCCTCTCGCAATCTGGCCCCCATGCACAGAAATAGGCGAGGCCTCGCTCAACGAGGAATTTGGCAGCACTTCTTATGGTTTCATCAGGGATAGTCGTTGCATCAATCGCTAAAAA
>JBOGMA010000622.1:0-5790 GCA_050746465.1 Acidobacteriaceae bacterium | reverse complement strand
ACAAAGTGCTCCAAAGGCACTTGACCTACCATTAGTCGATCGCCCAGTACTACAAACTCTCTCCAACCACCGCTCTCGACCACTCGTTCGCGGCCCGCCGTTGGCCGCGTACGACAGAAAGGCACTTGACCTACCATTAGTCGATCGCCCAGTACTACAGTTGTCAGTTACCAGCGCTCAGCTCTCAAGTTCTTCAATACTGGCAACTGGCCACTAAAAACTAAAAACCATCCGCTTCCAATACTCGTCTCTTGTCAGCGTCTCAGTCCTCATCGAACGGACTCCGATCTTTGCCAGCCGCTCTTCCGCCGCTTCCGCCGCTGCCTCCGTCGCATAAAGACCGAACAGCGCGGACCCGGACCCGGACAAGGCCGCATAGATCGCCGCACGCTCCGGATCATCCGAGGCCGCCAGCGCACGCTTGATTGTTCCAAACAGGGGATTCTGAGGAAACACGACTTCTTCAAAGTCGTTTTCAATCCCGGTTCGGACAAGCGCGAGTAGCGGATTCGCTTCGGCGAACTCATTCACCGAAATTTTCTCGGCAAGGTCTGCGCCCAGGGCGAAGACACCGGAGGAGTAAGGCTCGCAATATGCGGACGCGAGCAACCGACTCAACGTATTTAGTTTACCGGACGGGGTGGGGTGGGTCAATCGCGCGCCGGAGCCACTTCCGGGGTCAACGTTCCACGAGGCATAGGGCGCCCGCGACTCCTGGTTGGCAAGCCGCTCCAGGCTCCCGGCGCTGTACTTCGCGTCCCAGTCCCGAAAAGCCTGCGGGGTCGAAACCCCAATCTCCGGCAACGCCACAACGCACTGCGTCCGCGGCAAATCCGGCATGGGATACACCTCCTCGCCGCGCCCCACCCCCATCACCGCTCCGCCAACCAAAAACAGCGGTACGTCCGACCCCACCTCAGCCGCAATCCGCAGCCGCTCCGGGCCGCATACCGAAGCCAAACCATGCGCCTTAAGCTCCCGCTCCAGAGCCAGCAGCGCCGCCGCCGCGTTCGCCGAACCCGCGCCCATTCCACCCTGCACCGGCAACCGCTTCTCGATGTGAATCACAATCTCAGCCGCCGAGCCCGCCGCCTCAAGAGCCAGCCGAACCGCCTTGAAAGCCGTATTCCTCTCAGCCATTCCATTTGAGTCCGCCGGAACCCGCTCATCGCTGCAAGTCAGAGAAATACGAGTCGCCGCCGCTGGCCGAGCCTCAACCGTGACCAGATCATGCGCCGCCAGCGTCTGATACAGCGTCGTAAGCCCATGAAACCCATCCGCCCGCATCGGCCCAATCGCCAGCCCCAAATTGATTTTCGAAAACGAGCGCACCGTCGTTGGCATTGATAGGAATTGTATCTGGAACGCACCCGTTCAGGCCGTGCGCATTCGCAGCGCCAGCGAGACCTTCCTCAGCGCGTTGCGCGCAGCTGATCTCGAAGGCCTTCTTGCCGTTTTGGATCCCGGCGTTGTGCGCCGGGCCGACAAAGCTGCCCTGCCTCCGGGTGCGGCTGCGGAACTCCGCGGAGCTGGGCCGGTGGCAAAGGAAGCCCTTACTTACACCGGTGTCGCGCGCGTCGCGCGGCTGGTGCTTGTGGATGGATCGCCGGGGTTCATCGTGGCTCCGCGCGGAAAACTGCGAACCGCGATGCGTTGCACCGTGAGGAAGGGAAAAATCACCGAGATGGAAGTCATTGCCGATCCCGCGCGTCTGCGCAAGCTGAAATTGAATGTTCCATCCGAGTGACTGGCTAACGAAACAGCTAATCCGGGTTGTATTACGCCATAATACGAGCTATTATGGCCGCATGAGCACCCCAAAAACCATTAGCTTCCGCATCGATCCCGACAAAGTCGAAGCCCTCGACAAAATCGCCGCCAACATGCAACGCGATAGAAGCTTTCTGTTGAATGAGGCCGTGGATGCTTACCTCGAATGGAATGCCGAATTCGAGCGCCTGATTCGCCAAGGCCAGGAGGACATACGCCAAGGCCGCTGGGTGGAGCATGAGGAAGTTCGGCGACGCATGGAGAATATTGGAAAACGGCGCAAGACGGCATGAATGTTCGCTGGACGAAATCAGCAACCAGGCAATGGGAAGAAACGTTCGAATACATCGAAACAGACAATCCGATTGCGGCGCGCCGCATTGCGGAGAGCGTTTTTGACGTCATCGATATACTCGCGGTCCATCCGCATGCGGGCCGACTCCGGAAGACCAAGGTTACGCGCCAATTTGCCGTTCCTCGGTTGCCCTATGTCATCGCTTATGAGCTAGATCTACCTGCGGATATTTTGTGGGTCGTTGCCGTCTTCGATGGCCGCCGCCGCTGGCCCAAATCATTCCCGAAAGAATAGCCGGCTAAGCCCAGCGCCGAAACACCAGCGACCCATTGATCCCGCCAAACCCAAACGAATTCGACAGCGCCGCTTCGATCTTCGCTTCCTGCGCCACGTTGGGAACGTAGTTCAGCCGGCACTCCGGATCGGTGTTCTCCAGATTAATTGTCGGCGGAATCTTCTGGTTGACGAGCGCCAGAACCGTGATCCCCGCCTCCAGTCCGCCCGCGCCGCCCAGCAGGTGCCCGGTCATCGACTTCGTAGCGCTCACCTTCAGCGTGCCGCTCAGCGCGTGCTCGCCAAACACAATCTCCAGCGCGCGCGATTCATTGCCGTCGCCCAGGGGCGTGGACGTCGCATGAGCGTTCACATAATCAATCATTTCGGGAGTCATTTTCGCATCCCGCAGCGCGGCCTTCATGCTTCGCTGCGCGCCCTCGCCTTCCGGAGCAATGCCCGTCATGTGATACGCATCGGCGCTCATGCCGTAGCCGCAAATTTCGGCCAGAATGGTCGCACCGCGCGCCTTCGCATGCTCCAACTCTTCCAGAACCACAATCCCCGCACCCTCGCCCACGACAAATCCATCACGGTCCCGGTCAAACGGACGGCTTGCCCTCTGCGGCTCGTCATTGCGAGTCGAAAGCGCCCGCATCGCCGCAAATCCGCCTACGGACATCGGCGTAACCGCAGCCTCGGATCCTCCCGCAATCATCACATCCGAATCGCCGTGCTCAATAATGCGGTAGGCGTCGCCAATGGAATTGGCAGAGGTGGTGCACGCCGTCGCCGTGGCGGAAATCGGCCCCTTGGCACCGTATTTAATGCTGACATGTCCCGCTGCCATGTTCACAATAGCCGCCGGAATAAAAAAAGGTGATATCTTCCGCGGCCCGCCGGAGAGCAGATTCGAGTGCTCGCGCTCGATAATCTCGAACCCACCAATACCCGAACCGATAAACACGCCAACCCTCTCCGCGTTGGCCGCGTCAATCTTCAGCCCTGAGGATTCCATCGCCTCCTGCGTCGCCGCCAGAGCCAGGTGGATGAAGCGCCCCATCTTGCGCGACTCTTTCTTGTCCACAAAATTCAGCGGATCGAAGCCCTTCACCTCAGCGGCAAACGTCACCGGATAGCCGCTGGCGTCGAACTGCGTAATGGGAGCCATCCCGCTTTTGCCGGCCAGCAGGTTCTTGAAGGCTTCCGGCGCGGTGTTGCCCACCGCGCAAATCAGCCCCAACCCGGTAACGACGACGCGACGCGGCAAAGTTATTTGCCGCCTTTCGCGTTCTTGTCGATATAGTCGATCGCGTCCTTCACCGTCTTGATCTTCTCGGCATCCTCATCCGGAATCTCAATATCGAACGCTTCCTCAAACTGCATCACCAACTCAACGACATCGAGCGAGTCGGCGCCAAGGTCTTCCTGAAACGACGCGCCGGGCGTGACTTCTGCCTCGTCCACCTGAAGCTGCTCGACGATAATCTGCTTCACCTTCTCATCCACTGCTGCCATTTGCTTCTCCTCGTAAATTGCTGAAAAAATGCTTCGGAGCCCACTCGACACACGAACCCTGAGACGCAACTTCCGTTGCCCCGAAATTCCAAGTCTACTGGGGACTGGCCCCGCAAGCAAGGACGGGGCCGTCCAGACGTTCGCGCTTCGCGCCTTTGCGAATTGGGCACGGGCCGCCCCTCCCCCTGGTCGCGGATTGGGAATCCAAAGGAGCAATCACGAAAGCCGCGGAGCGGGTTTATAGTCAGGCCATGCTCCCTGAAATCGGAATCGCTCTCGCCGCCGGGCTCGCTCTCGGCTTCCTTATTGCCTGGGCACTCGGACGAGGCCGCGAGCAGACCCACCGCCAGCGAGCCGCGCAACTCGAACAGCAACTCGCCGACCGTACCGCCGCCCTTGGGACCACCCAGAGCGAGCGCGACGCCGCCCGCCACGACCTTACTGACCAGCAAAAGACCGCCGCCGAGCGCGACGCGAAACAACGCGAGGAGATCGCCCGACTCACGGCCGAGCGCGGCAGTTTCGAGCAAGACGCAGAAAAAGCCGCCATCGCCGTAGAAGAGTTGCGCAGGGAGCACGACCGAGCCCGCAACGAACTGTTCCAGTCGCAGACCGATCTCGCCACCCTTCGCACCACACTCGACGCCGAACAGAAAAACGCCCAGGAAAAAATCGCCCTGCTCACAGAAGCCCGTGTTGAACTATCCAATCAATTCAAGGCCCTCGCTGGCGACATCCTCAAAGAAAACTCCAAAGCCTTCACCGAGCAGAACCAGACCAACATCGCCGGCATCCTAAGTCCTCTCAAAGACAAGTTCGAAGCATTTCAGAAAGAGGTAAAGAGCCTCAACGAATCCGGCCTCACCGGCCGTACCCAGCTCAAAGAGCAAATCGACAACCTCGCGAAACTCAACACCAAACTCTCAGACGACGCCAACAATCTCGCCACCGCGCTGAAAGGCTCGTCCCAAACCCAGGGCCGATGGGGAGAGCAGTTGCTCGAGAACATCCTTGAAACTGCAGGCCTGCGCAAAGGCCATGAATACCTCACGCAGGAAAGCTTCACCCGCGAGGAGCGCTCTGCCGACGGTCGCCTCCGCGCGCAGCTCGACGTCCTCGTTCTCCTGCCCGAGGACCGCAACGTCATCATCGACTCCAAAGTCTCGCTCAACGATTACGATACCTACTGCGCCGCACAGGACGACGCCGCTCGCGACGCCGCTCTCAAGGAGCACCTGAAATCCATCCGCGCCCACATCCTCGGCCTCTCCCGCCGCGACTACCACCTGCTCGACGGCATCAACTCGCCTGATTTTGTCGTGATGTTCGTGCCGCTGGAGCCGGCATTTATCCTCGCCATCTCGCGCGATAACCATCTCTGGCAGGAGGCCTGGGACAAAAACGTACTGCTCGTCAGCCCCAGCACCGTGCTCTTCGTCCTGCGAACTGTAGCCCAGCTATGGCGTCAGGAGCAGCAGACCAAAAATGTGCAGGAAATCGTCCGCCGCGGCGGCGACCTCTACGATAAACTCGCGGCTTTCGCAGCCGATCTCGCCGAAGTCGGAAGGAATCTCGAAAAGGCCCGCACCAGCTACGACGACGCCTGTAAAAAGCTCTCCACCGGCAGAGGCAACGCCATTCGCCAGGCAGAAATGCTGAAGAGCCTCGGCGTGAAACCATCAAAAACAATCCCAATGGTCCTGATCGAACAGGACGCCGAAGAATATCGGCTGGAGCTCGCCGCCAGCATGGAAGAGACTGAAGCCTGAGTCGATCGGCGCGAATCAATTAGCCACTCTAGGACGTTCTATGGCAGACACCAAAACCGTGATTGAGCAGGCGTACTCCGCTTTCAACAAGCGGGACATCGACGCCGCACTAGCATTAATGACTGAAGACGTGAGCTGGCCCAAGGCTTCCGAGGGCGGCAAGGT
>JBOGMA010000621.1:0-3495 GCA_050746465.1 Acidobacteriaceae bacterium | reverse complement strand
GTTCGAGTGCATTCGATTCGGCGGCGCTCATCAGATGACGTCCTCCTCGCCCATGGCGACGTGGGTCAAGTCCCACAGGATATGGAGCAATGCCACGTGCGACTCCTGGATGCGATGAATGCTATAGCTGGGCACGGTAAAGCAGTATTCGGCGGCATCCGCCAGCCTTCCGCCATCTTTCCCGGAGAACGCGATGGTCAGCATGTCCTTTGCCTGAGCCGCCTCCAGCGCGTAGATGAGATTGGGCGAATTGCCGCTGGTGGAAATAGCGATGGCCATGTCGCCGGGCTGGCCCCACAGATCGAGCTGATCCACAAATATGCGGGCATAGTCTTTGTCATTGGAGATGGCGGTGAGCACGGGAATCTGGCTGACCAGATCATAAGCGGGGAGCGCGCGGCGCTTCTCGATGATGGGATGGATAAACTCGACAGCGATATGCTGCGCGTCGCACGCGCTGCCGCCGTTGCCCATCACCCAGAGCTTGTGTCCGTCGCGGAAGCGGACGGCCAACTTTTGGCTCAGTATGGCGATGTCATCGGCGTAACGCTCAAAAAATTTCTGCTTAACCTCCACGGACTCGCGGCACTTGTGCATCACTCGCTCGTGCCATTCCTCCTGAGTTGCAGTCACGCCGTTCGCGGGAGCAGCGGGATTCATTGCAGCAGCGGGTTCCGTCATGCGGCGCCTCCGATGGAGGCCATAGCCTCCAGTTCTTCTCTTTTCGACTCCAAATGCCGGCCATAGGCATAGTAGGCGGCGCACGCGCCCTCCGCCGACACCATGGTTGCTCCCAGCGGATGCTGCGGAGTGCATATCGTGCCGAACGCCGGGCAATCGTGTGGCTTTTTGATTCCGCGCAGAATGCGCCCGCTGATGCAGATCTCCGGCTCGTGCGTGTCAATTTCCTTCACGCTGAAGATCTTTTCCGCATCGTAGTCGCGATACTCCCAGCGCAGCTTATAGCCGCTCTTGGGGATACTTCCCACTCCGCGCCATTTTCTGTCGGCGATTTCGAAGACGCTCGCTACCAGTTTCTGAGCCGGGCGATTTCCCTCGCGGTCCAGAATGCGGGAGTATTCGTTTTCGACTTCGGCGCGGCCTTCCTCCAGTTGGCGTACCACCATGAGCGTTCCCTGCAGGATGTCCAGCGGCTCGAATCCAGTGACGACAATGGGAACCTTGAAGCGCGCGCTCATCGGCTCATATTCGCGGTAGCCCATGATGGCGCAGACGTGTCCCGGTCCCAGGAAGCCCTGCACGCGGTTCTGCGGCGATTGCAGAATGGCGGCAATGGAGGGCGGCACCATAACGTGAGAAACCAGAATCGATACGTTCTTCACGCCGTCCTGCTTGGCCCGCGAAACAAGCATGGCATTGGCCGGGGCGGTTGTTTCAAATCCAACGGCGAAGAACACCACCTGCTTGTCCGGATTCGCACGTGCAAGCTTGAGACAATCCAGCGGCGAATAGACAATGCGAACGTCACCGCCTTCGGACTTGATGGTGAACAGATCGCCCGCCGAACCGGGCACGCGCAGCATGTCTCCGAATGAGCAGAAGATCACGTCGGGGCGGCGCGCGATGGCGTGCGCCTTGTCGATCATCTCCAGCGGTGTAACGCATACCGGGCAGCCAGGGCCATGCACAAGCTCAATGCCTTTGGGCAGCAGATAATCCACTCCGTTCTTCACAATCGAGTGAGTCTGGCCGCCGCAGACCTCCATAATCACCCAGGGACGGGTCTGGATGCGTCGAATCTCATCGACAATTCTGGCCGCAATTTTTCCGTTGCGATATTCGTCGAGATACTTCACGCGCTCCCTCCATTGCTGGATGTACCCGGTTCCGAAACTTCCGGTGCGTCCAGTTCCGTTAGCTGATCCAGTTCAAGCAGCGCCTGATACGTGCGCCGCGCCTCCTCCTCGTCCACGCGGCTGATGGCAAAGCCGACGTGAACCAGAACATAGTCGCCGGTCCGCGTTTCAGGAACGTATTCCAGGCATGCTTCGCGGGACACTCCTCCAAATTGCACGCGGCCCATCCGCATTCCGCCCTTCGCGAACGTCTCCGTCACCCTGCCCGGAATCGCAAGACACATGGTTCAGCCCTCCAGCCGCAACTGTTCACTGGCGATGACCGCCTGTCCCAGCGAGATTCCGCCATCATTTGGCGGAACCTGCTCATGTAGAAATGCCTCAAAGCCCTCGCGGCGCAATGCCTTGACGCCGCGATCCAGCAGATACAGGTTCTGGAAAACTCCTCCGCTCAGGCAGACGCGATTCAAGCCTTCCATCCGCCGCAGCCGCAGGCACACCTCAGTGATCACCGCCGCCACCGTGTTGTGGAAGCCAGCCGAGATACGGCCTGTGGGTTTTCCCATTGCGATGTCCCGCACAATCTCTTCAATCGCGGGCCGCATATCGATCCGCATCGGCTCCGCATCGTCCACCGAGAAGCCATAGTGCTCTTCGATGCCCGGCAGCGCGGCGTTTTCCAACGCGATGGCGGCTTGACCCTCGAAGCTCACCCGGTCTCCCAATCCCAGCATTGCCGCTACGGCATCGAAAAGTCTTCCGCAGGAAGAGGTTTCTGTTGTCTGGATGCGCCGGACAATGATTGCGTTTACCAGCGCAATTTCTTTTTGTGGAATCCGCCGCAGAAGTGGAATGGATTCCGGCAGCGGCCCGCTCCCGAAGGTGTCCCGCAGATAGCTCAATGCCATGCGCCACGGCTGGCGCACCGCCGCGTCACCGCCGGGCAGAGGCAGATATCGCAAATGCGCGCGCCGCTCGAATCCGGCAAGATCGGCGATGAGAAACTCGCCGCCCCATATTTTCCCGTCAGTGCCGTAGCCGGTGCCATCGAGTGCGACGCCGATAACCCTGCCGCGCAGATGATTCTCCGCCATGCAACTCGCAACATGCGCATGATGATGCTGAACGCCCACCTTGCGCTCCACAGGCAGACTGAGCGCAAATCGCCTGCTCATGTAATTGGGGTGCAGATCGTATGCCACGGCTTGCGGATCGACTCGAAACAGCTTCTTCAGGTTCGCCAGCGTCTCCTCAAAAAAGCGCAGCGTTTCGTAGTTTTCCAGATCGCCGATGTGCTGGCTGAGGATCGCGTAACGGTCCTTGGTGAGACAGAAGGTATTTTTCAGCTCCGCACCGCAGGCCAGCAGCTCTCGCAGCGACATTCCCAGGTCCACCGGCTGAGGAACGTATCCGCGCGAGCGCCGCAGCACAATCTCACGACCTTCGAAGTTGCGGGTGACGGAATCATCCGCGCGCATGTAGATGTCGCGATTATGAAACAGAAACCAGTCCGCCACGCCGTCCAGCCGCTGGCACGCCTCGGCATTCGAGGTCACGATCGGCTCTTCGCTGATGTTTCCGCTGGTCATCACCAGCGCGGAAAAAGCCGGCGCTTGGTCCAGTGCATCGCGGAAGAGCAAATGATGCAGCGGAGTATAAGGAAGCATCACGCCCAATG
>JBOGMA010000620.1:0-4013 GCA_050746465.1 Acidobacteriaceae bacterium | reverse complement strand
GGCGGCTTCGATTACGGATTGATTACGGCAGCTATATCCCGAAATGACCAGAGGGTGCCTGGCGCTGTTGAGGGCCTGCGCGATCGTGCGCGCGTGATCGCGAAGCTCATCGGGCAGGTTCGCGACTTCGGGTGCCATCGCGTCGAGTTCGTGAGCAATGGCGAATCCCAACCGAGCGATGTCGTCAGGTGATGCTCGGAAAACCTTTGTGGCTACGTCGTCGAGTCGTGTGGGGCCGGGGGCTGCGATGAACAATGGGCTCCTTGTGCCTTGCGCAAGCTCGCGGACGGCGTCATCCATCCACAATGGAACGCGCACTTTTTGCGCGGCCTGGAACGACTGCTGGCGCAATGCCTGCCGCACACTGAGCGCCATGCGCGGCGCGGAATTGGTGAGGTCCTCGCCAAGGATCAGCACGGCGTCGGAAGATTCAACGTCGTGCAGAGACGCGACGCGTGCGGGACTGGATTGCAGCAGGCGCACCGTTTCTTTAAGCCGAGTCCATTCTTCCTGAGCTACTCCGGAGAAGAAGCGGTCTTTGCCTACTAGGCGGCGCAGAGCGAAGTTGGATTCGAGTGAAGCGCGCGGGGAGCCGATGCCGATGACGGTCTTGCTTTCGGAAATGATGTTGCGCAACTTTACCGCAGCCTCGTCGGCTGGAATTTGCGCGCCCTGGAATTGCGCGGTGCGAATTCTCTGCTGGCTGTTGACGTACTCGTATCCGTAGCGGCCACGGTCACAGAGGAAGTATCCGTTGACTTCGCTGTTGAACCGGTTGACGACGCGGCGCAGCAGACCGTAGCGCTCGCCCATGGTGATGTTGCAGCCGAGACCGCATCCTCCACAGATGGAGGGGGCCATTTGCAGGTCCCACTTGCGGGTGTAGTGACGGCGCAGGGTGCGGTCGGTGAAGACACCCGTGGGGCAGACCTCTACGAGATTTCCAGCGAACTCGTTTTCCAGCACGCCATCCTTCTCACGACCGAAGAAGACCTCGTTGGTGATGCCGAAGGAATTCAGATCGGTGCCGCCGGCGTAGTTTCGATAGAAGCGCACGCAGCGGTAACACTGAATGCAGCGGTTCATTTCGTGATACACGAACGGGCCGAGATATTGGTTCCGAAAGGTGCGCTTGGGGAACCGTGTGCGGCGGTAATCATGGCCGGTCGTCACCGTCATGTCCTGCAGGTGGCACTCGCCACCTTCGTCGCACACAGGGCAATCGTGGGGATGATTCAGCATCATGCCTTCGATGATTCCTTTGCGAAATGCGACGGCGTCGGGGTCGTAAAGGGAGATGCGGGATTCCGGAGAGGCGGGAGTCATGCAGGCCATGACCAGCCTGCCGCGCGTGTCCTCGGCGTCTTTGAATTGCTTGACGGCGCATTGACGGCAGGCTCCCACGGAACCCATAGCGGGATGCCAACAGAAGTACGGCAGGTCCATGCCGAGCGAGAGACATGCGTGCAGAAGGTTCTGCTGCGGGTCTGCCTCGTACGCTGTGCCGTCAATGTAAATCGTGCCCATCAACTCCTCCAGGGACACTTCTGCTCACGGATGTGCCGCTCAAAATCTTCGCGGAAGTATTTCAGGGCGCTCTGCACAGGCTCCGCCGCGCCGGGGGCGAGCGCACAAAATGTATGTCCTGGCGACCAGAACTTCGAGAGGTACGCAAGCTTCTCCAGGTCTCCAGGCTTTCCCTTCCCTGCTTCGATCGCGTCCAGAATTTTTGTTGCCCACTTCAGGCCGCTCCAGCATGGAGTACACCAGCCGCAGGATTCCTGCGCGAAGAAGTGGGTGAGGTTCGCCGTCATGCCGACAGGGCAGGTCTGGTCGTCGAGCACAATCATGGTTCCGGTTCCGAGCCGGCTGCCTGCCTTTTGCACGGAGTCGAAATCCATGGCGACGTCGAGATGGTCCTCGACGAGAAAATCCGTTGATGCGCCGCCGGGCAGCACTCCGCGGAAACGCACGCCGTCGCGCATTCCGCCTGCGTGCTCTTCGAGAAGTTCGCGCATGGGAGTGCCCATGGGGAGTTCCCACACTCCGGGGCGTTTGACTTTGCCACTGGCGCCGTAGAGTTTGGTTCCGGCGTCTTTGGAGCGGCTGAGGCTCTGAAACCACGCGGCTCCTTTGGAGAGGATGTGCGGCACGTTGGAGAGCGTCTCGACGTTATTGACGATGGTCGGCTTGCCCCACAGGCCGGAGACCTGCGGGAAGGGCGGCTTGGCACGCGGATTCGCGCGCTTGCCTTCGAGCGCGTTGAGCAGACCGGTTTCCTCGCCGCACATATAGCGTCCGCCGCTGATGTGCAAATGCATGTCGAGCGAGAAGCCAGAGTTGAGAATGTTCTTGCCGAGATAGCCCGCGGCATTTGCCTCGTCGAGGGCGCGCAGCAGGCGCTCCTGCGAAAGCTTGTACTCGCCGCGAATGAAGATGAACGCGGTGGTGGCTTCGATGGCGAATCCGGCCAGCGCCAGACCTTCGATCAACTGGTGAGGATTGCCTTCCATCAGGAAGCGGTCTTTGAAGGTTCCCGGCTCCATTTCATCGGCGTTTGCGACAACGTATTTGGGCCGCGGGGCGTCGTCTCCCATGGGAGTGAAGCTCCACTTCATGCCGGTGGGGAAGCCTGCGCCGCCTCTGCCGCGGAGTCCCGAATTTTTAACTTCTTCCTGAACTTTTTGCGAAGTCATTTCGCGCAGGGCTTTGCGCAGACCCTGGTATCCGCCGGCCTGCTCGTAGCCTTTCAGGTCGAGGACTTCACCATTCGCCGGGATGTTTTCGGTCAGCGGTCTTTCCGTCGGCATGGCTACTTATATCCCTCCAGCACGGAGTCGATCTTTGTCGCGTCAAGATCGCCGTGCAGTTCGTTGTCGACGATCATCGCGGGAGCGTGTTGGCAGGCTCCGAGACACACGATGGGCAGCAGGGTGAAGCGATTGTCCGGCGTGGTTTCGCCGAATTGAATTCCAAGTTTTTGGGTGAGGTGGGCCTTCATGCGCTCGTAGCCCATGATCCAGCAGCTTACGCTGTCGCACATCATGATGACGTGGCGGCCAACGGGCTTGCGGAAGATGAGGTTATAGAAGGTGGCCACTCCGTCGAGGTCGGCAGGAGACATTTCGAGCAGCTCGCCGATGTCGCGAATGCTTTCGTCTGAGACCCATCCGCGATGGCGCTGCACAATCTTCATGGCATCGATGCAGACGGCCTGCTTGGTCGGATAGTGCGCCAGTTCCGCTTCGATCTCCTGCCGTTCTTCCGCCGTCAACATAGCGCTCCTTTCTTTATCGGTCTACATCCGCCAGAACGAAATCCATGGCCCCGAGCACCGCGAGCAAGTCGGGGATCATCCGTCCCCGCACGAGCAACGGAAGCATTTGCAGGTGTGGGAACGACGGCGTGCGAATACGCGTGCGGTACGATACGGTGTTGCCGTCGCTCACGAGGTAATAGCCGTTGTTGCCCTTTGTCGCCTCAATGGGGACGAGGGCTTCGCCGGGCGGAATTACCGGCCCCCAGCTTACTCCCAGGAAGTGAGTGATGAGCGTTTCGATGTCGTGCATGGTGTTGTCCTTGATGGGCGGAGTAGCCTGCGGCTGCAAGGATTTGTATGGGCCCTCGGGCATGTTGTTCACGCACTGCTCAATGATGCGAAGGCTTTGTCGCATCTCTTCGACGCGAACGGCTCCGCGATCGTAGCAATCGCCGTGTGTCGCAGTGGGAATATCAAACTCGAATTGCTCGTAGCCGGAGTAGGGTTGCTTCTTTCGGAAGTCCCATTCGAGCCCGGAGGCACGCAGGCCCGGGCCGGTGACACCCCACTCGATGGCTTCTTCGGTGGTGTAAACGCCGACTCCCTTGGTGCGTGCACGGAAGATGCTGTTGCGCATGACCTGCGTATCGTATTCCCTTAGGCGCGGCGGGAAATACTTGATGAAGTCGCGGATGAGGCCCTCCCAGCCATTGGGGAGGTCCTGCGCTACGCCGCCGATGCGGAACCAGTTGGG
>JBOGMA010000619.1:0-27287 GCA_050746465.1 Acidobacteriaceae bacterium | reverse complement strand
TCGTCTTTTTCCGCGCAGTACGGTATCGGGGGCATCATTTTCAACCAGATCAGTAAGGGCGGCACGAACCACTTCCACGGTGCTGCCTACGACTATCTGCAGAACGACAAAATGAACGCGAACAGCTACGGATTTTTAAGTCAGCCGACGGTTCCGTACTCGCGCTTTAACGACTTTGGATTCCAGATCGGCGGTCCCATCAAGAGGGACAAGCTGTTCTTCTTCTTTGACTACGATCAAATCGTCAATCATGGATCCGCGAGTAACTCGACGAACAGCATTCCGAGCGAGGCGGCCATGGCTGGCGACTTTACGGGCATGCTGCCGATCTATGACCCGACAACGCAGACCATTGCTTATGACTCCCACGGCAATCCTTATCCAGTCCGCAAGTCCTTCCAGGAGGAGTACGGCACAAACGGTATTCCTTCCGACATGGTTGATGCCGTAGCGCAGAAGTTTCAGCAGTGGTATCCGACGCCTTCCAGCCACATTGCCGGCGGCAAGTTCGTTCCCGGCAGCATTGGGGCGGACGGCGCAGAGCAGAACAACTTCTACTCCTCGCTTCCGCAATCCACGCCTTATCGGAAGTTCTTCGGACGCCTGGATTATCAGATCACAGCCAGCAACCGTCTTTCGATGTCCGACACGCAGAGCGACACGCCAGTCATCTATCCGAACTCGGTGACAGCCTGCCCCATCGGGTGCCAGTCGGGCGACGTGGACAACAACAATGCCCAGATTACGGACGTATGGAACCTCAGCAGTCGCACGATCAACGAGGCTCGCATGGGCTACACCTGGCAGGGCAACTTCTTCCAGGATTTGACGCTCGGCAAGGGCTATGCCTCGCAGCTTGGCTGGCAGTTCGCCAAGGCGGACACGATTCCGGCCATCCAGTTCACCCGTAACTATCCTTATGCGTGGATTCAGCCGCAGGCCAACGCAGTTTACAAAGAGCACGTGTTTGATCCCTCAGACGTCGTGACGATGATCCGCGGCAAGCACATTCTGCATTTCGGTGGCGAAATGCTGGCGTACCAGGACAATTCGACCGCGTGGGGCAACACCAACGCTGGAACCATGGCGTTCTCCGGTGCTTATACCGAGCAGTGGACGGTGGACCCCGCCACTGGAGTCGCATCGCCTGATCCGAATACGGGTTTGGAATATGCCGACTTCCTGCTCGGAGTTGCGAATAGCTGGAGCGCTCAGGTTTCGCCGGAATACGGCGCTCGCCTGAAGAGCCCGCAGGTGTTCGTCCAGGACGACTGGAAGATGACTCCCAACCTGACGGTGAACCTGGGGCTTCGCTACCAGATCACTCATGGATGGGGCGAGACGCATGGTAATGAGGCGGCGTGGGACCCGAAAGTCGTAAACCCGGCGAACGGTCAAGGCGGAGCGTACTGGTACGGCACGACCAAAGCCAACGGGCGCGACGCGTTGATGGCCAACACTTACAACACCTGGATGCCGCGTGTGGGCTTCTCCTGGCTAGCGAGGCCGAATACGACGCTTCGTGGCGGCTTCGGTCTCTATGCTTATAACTGGAGCCTCGACAATTATGGCGGAGGTATGGGTTCGGAGACGAGTAACTCCGGAAACGACTCCGACCAGACCAACGGCATTATTCCGATTGTGCAATTGGACGGGACCGGCAATATCTACGGGACCAGTAATCCGTTGCCGTATGTCGCCGCTTCAACCGACCCGGCAAAATTCAACGGTCAGGACGCGACTTTTGCCCCCTATCATGTGCCGGTGCCGAAGATCTGGCAATATAACCTGGAAGTGCAACGCGAACTTGGCACCAATATGGTGGCCAACCTCTCGTACGTGGGGAGCCATGGCTATAACCTGCGATATAACACCGATTTCAATGCGATACCACCCGACCACCTGGGACCAAACGACAATCCTGCGTATAGGCCTTATCAGGAATTTCACGCTATCAACGGCAGCTCGAATAACGGAATCTCCAATTACAACTCGCTGCAGCTCTCGATTAACAAACGGCTCTCCTCTGGGTTGAGCTTTGAGGCGAACTACGTCTGGTCGCACTTCCTGGATGATCAGGATTCGTCGGGATGGGGCAGCCGCAGCGGCCCGACCGACTGGCAGATTGCCAACGATCCAGGCGCGAATTACAGCAACTCCAATTTTGACGTGCGGCACGCCGTCAAGGGGTATGTTGTGTATGACCTGCCGTTTGGGAGGGGAAGAACGTTCCTGAACAGCAACGCATTCGTGGATGAAGCGGTGGGAGGATGGCAGGTGTCCGGAACCGCGGTACTAACTTCCGGTCAGCCATTCAGCGTATTCTCGACCCAGCAAACTTATCAGCAGGCCGGCTCGGCCATGCCCAACTGGAACCCCGGCGTAAGCTGGAAACCGAAGCACCAGACTACACGCTGTGCGGCGGGTTCAGGACCGGGAGTCGGTTGCCTCAACGAATGGTACGATCCTGCGGCGTTCACACGGCCGGCGGACGGAACATTTGGCAACGTGAGAAGGAACAGCCTGTATGGACCGGGCATGGCGCAGTTCAACATGGCCGCCGGCAAAACCTTCAGAATATGGGAATCGGTGAGTTTCGGTTTCCGGGCTGAAGCCACTAACGTCTTCAACCACGCCAGCTTCTCGCAGCCGACTGGAACGCTTCAGGGAGCGGCGAATCCTGGTGAGGCCTACTCGTGGTTCAAGTCCACCGAGTCCGGACAGGTGGGCACGCAGCAGATCAGCGGAACCAGCGTTGGCGGAAGGTCGATGCAGTTGGAAGGCCGTATCACCTTCTAAATAAACCTGAACCATTCCTCCCAAACTGAGACGGCAGATCATCGCCGTCTCTGTCTTTTATTATGTGAACTGAAACCCATGAAGCCAGGCTTCAAGTCGATTGCGGTCCTTCTGATGCTGTTGCTGGGAGGCCCGCTTTGTTTTCCGCAAAGTCAGAGCGCTTCTGAGCATCTCCAGAAGGCACAAAGCTATCTGCGCGAGAATCGGCCCGATCTCGCGATTCCTGAGTTGAAGGAAGTGGTGGCGCTCGATCCCGCGAACGTGAATGCACAGGGAAATCTTGGCGTACTCCTCTTTTTCCAGAACAAATTTGCGGATGCTGTTCCGTATTTGCGAGCGGCGGTTGCAGCGCAGCCTGGCCTGGCCAAGATTCACGGCCTGCTCGGAATCGC
Source organism: Acidobacteriaceae bacterium (assembly GCA_050746465.1). Lineage (GTDB taxonomy): Bacteria > Acidobacteriota > Terriglobia > Terriglobales > Acidobacteriaceae > Silvibacterium. Next base: position 24,096 of record JBOGMA010000619.1, on the reverse strand, counting down.
GGAATTTCGCACTCAAAATATTGACGACGCGCGCAATGACCTGGAAGCTGCTTTCCCGCTGATCGAGGACAAGAAATTCAAGGAGCAGGTAGGGTTGGAGCTTGTCGGGCTATTCACGAATACAAATGACCTGGCCGATGCCGCTCCGGTCATTGCCCAACTGCAAAAGGACGATCCGGAAAGCCTGGAAGTGATGTATGCGGCGTACCGTACATATTCCGAGCTGTCGGTTCAGTCGATGCTCTCCCTAACGCTGACCGGGCCTGATTCGGCGCAGACGCATGAAATGCTGGCGCATGAAGAAATCAAGCGGGGAGACACGAACGCGGCGGTGGCGAATTTTCGCAAGGCAATTGCGATTGATCCGAACCTGCCCGGGGTCCACTTTGATTTGGCAGAGTTGCTGAAGACTTCGCAGAATCCCGCGGTGAAGAGAGAGGCGGAGAAGGAATACAGGCAGGCGTTGGCGCAGAATCCGCTGGATGCGCGGGCGGAACGGCGGCTTGGCGAGATTGATGAAGGCTTCGGCCTGACGAAGCAGGCTTATGCGGAGTACCAAGCCGCAGTGAAGATGCAGCCGGCTGATCCTGATGCGAATCTTGACCTGGCAAAGATTTTGATTCAGTTGGGCGAGCGCGATAAGGCGCTGCCGTTGCTGGAAAAAGTTGTGCAGGAGGACCCGACCATTGCGCTGGCACACTTGCGGCTGTCGCAACTCTACAGGCGCAAGGGAATGGTGAAGGAGTCGGACCGCGAGGTTGCGGCATATAAGCGGTACACCGAGCTAAAAGAGAAACTGAACGCGAGCTACAAGCAGCTTCAGGTGCAACCGCAGGAAATTCACCCGGACGACAACCCACCCGGCAAGACGGGGAAGTGATGGCTGGATTGGAAGCGAGAGCCTGGGCGGCGAGCGTGCTTTGCTTCCTGCTACTGCTGTCCGCGCCTGCGGGCCTGCAAGCGCAAAGCACGGCGGAACGGCAGTTACGGGAAGCCGTGAGCATGGCGCAGCACGGAGAAGGGCAGCAGGCGCTCGCACGAGTGAATGCGGTGCTCACGAGCTATCCGGATTTGGTTTCCGCGCTGAAGATTCAGGGCGAGTTGCTGGAAGATCTCGGGCGGGAGCCAGATGCCGCGGTTGCATACGAACATGCATTGAGGCTGGCTCCCAATGATGCGGAACTGCTGCTGAAAGTAGGAATATACCGGCTTGTCTCCGGAAAATATGAATCTGCTATTGCGCTGCTCCAACGTTGCTTGAAAGCAGTTCCGCGGGACCGGGATGCGCTTTACTATCTGGCGCAGGCTTACCATTTCGCCGGGAAGAATGACCTGGCTGTGAAGACGATTGCAGAGTGCGTGCGAGTGGATCCGACGAATGCTTCCGCGCTCCAGAAATACGGTGAGTTGCTTTCGAGTTCCGGCGACAACGAAGGTGCGATGCACTGGCTGCTGAAGGCGCAGAAAGCGGACCCCGCGTTACAGCGGCTTGATTTTGACCTGGGTGTGGCCAGCTACTACAACATGGATTTTCCGGTCGCGCTGAAGTACGCGGGGGCTGCGGCAGAGCGGCGTCCGAATGACCTGGAGGCGTTGGCGCTGTACGCCGCAGTCCAGGTCAGCTTGTCGCAATGGCAGGCTGCGGAAGAGACCTATGCGCGGATCCTGGCGGTGAAGCCGGAGGACAAGTCGGCTCTGCTGGGCGTCGGGCGTTGTGAGGTGGAGCTCAAGCAGTATCCACAGGCCGTGGAGGCGCTGTTGCAAGTGGAGCGTATGGATCCTACGGAGATTCTGTCCCACTTCTATCTTTCCCGGGCCTATGCTGGATTGGGCAAGACGGAAGAGGCGCGTCAGGAGGCGGAGTTGCACAGCAGAATGCTGGCGCAGCAGTCCGTTGGCCCCACGAACGAAGATAAGAAGCGCGAGCAGGAAGTGTGGGCACGGGCGCGGGAACTACTCGAAGAACATCGGGAAGATGAAGCGCGGAAGGTTTTTGCAAATAGCGCGACCGGGCCGGCGGCAACTGCGGGAACGCCCTATGCCCTGGTTGGAGCGCTGTACCTTTCCATGGGCGATGCCTCGGATGCGGCCCGCAACTTGAAACACGCGCTGCAAATTGAGCCTTCGGTGACGGGTGCGCACACCTATTTAGGGATGCTGGCGATGCGGCAGGGCGACTCAGGCGAGGCAGAGCGCGAGTTCAAGGCAGAGCTCGCGCTGCATCCGAACGATCGCGCGGCCATCGCGGAGTTGGGTGCGCTTCGCTACAAGCAGGGAAGATGGTCTGAGGCGGCAGTGAGATTAGCGAGCTCAGAAACCACTGATCCGGCGATGCTTTATATGCTGTGCGACTCCTACTTCCGGCTGGGCAGAACAAGGGACGCGGAAGTTACGGCGGAAGCACTTGCTGCTTATGCGAGGAACGAACCAGTGATCGTGCACGGCATAGCGGAGCTTGCACAGCGCAATGGGGATGACGCGCTGGCACAGCGATTGTCGGGTGAGGCGAAGTAATGGCCAGTTACCGTGAGCTTTCTTTGATCGTGAGTATCTGGTCTGCCTTCACATTAACGAGCCGTTGTTTCACGCCGCTTGGCCAACTCAGGTCAATTTCAAGAACGACTGCGTCTTGTCCCAGACCGAAGTGAACGCGCTTGTCGCTCGACGAGTTGTAGCCGACGGCTGTGGTCGCCTGGTTGAACTGCACGCCATGCGCGGTGGTGATCTTGATTCGTGTTCCCAAGCCGTCGCGATTCGATTTCACGCCGATGAGCTTGAGTGTGATCCAGTGATTGTGGTTCTGGGTGCAATTCACGAGCAGCTCCGGTGGACCGTTGATGACGCTGACAACCGCATCGATTTTTCCATCATTGTTGAAGTCGCCGAAAGCGACGCCGCGATGGGGCGCTGCCGTGGGCAAGCCGGCGCTGGAGTCTTCGAACGCCAGGCTGCCCTTGTTGCGGAATACCTTGTCGGGCAGGGCAAAGGGGCGGTGCGCAATTTCCATCGAATTATCCAGGATTTCGGAGCCGGCGATGAACAGGTCCTTCTTTCCATCATTGTCAAAGTCGAATGCTCCCGTGCCCCAAGCCGTCAGGCGGCTGGTTAAGACGGTCAGGCCTGCCTTGCCGGTGTCGTCCTCGAATTGCCCGTCTCCAAGGTTGTGATAGAGCGGGAAAGTATCGCCGAACATAGCGGTCTGGAAAATGTCGGGCTTGCCGTCATTATCGATATCGCGAAAGTCCACGCCCATCCCGGCTACTGTCTTTCCGTTGCCGTTGTAGGCGACTCCGGCTTGCATTGCGGTGTCGGTAAAGGTTCCATCTCTATTGTTGTGCAGGAGAAAGTTAGGAAAGGTATCGTTAGAAATGAAGATATCCATGTAACCATCGCCGTCGTAGTCGGCGAAGGCGACGCCCATACCTTTGCCGATGTACTGTGCAACGTGTGATTGCTGCGAGACGTCGGTAAAGGTGCCGTTCCCGTTGTTGCGATAAAGAATATTCGGGGTTCCTCTGAAATCGTTTGGCGAGCAATAGCTTGGGATTCCGCGGACTTTGCACGTCGAGGCTGTTTTCAAATTGTAGTCGAGGTAGTTGACGACCAGCAGATCAAGCAAGCCATCATTGTTGTAGTCAAACCATCCGGCGGCGACTGCCCACGGCTTGCCAAGGCCAGGAACTACTCCGCTGACTCCCGCTTTTTGAGTTACATCGGTAAATGTGCCGTTTCCGTTGTTATGAAATAGCTGATTGTGGTTTACGCCCGCTATGTATAGATCTTCATAGCCATCATTGTCGTAGTCTCCGACGGCTACTCCCATGGAGTAGCCGACCCCTTCCAGGCCCGCCTGCTTTGTTATATCGGTGAAGGTTCCGTTCCCGTTGTTTCGAAAGAGGCGGTTGTAGTACGCGGGACCGGTTTTATCAAGTGAAGGGATAGCGGCGCCATTGGTGAAGAAGATATCCAGCAGGCCGTCATTGTTGTAGTCAAAGGCGGCCACGCCGCCCAGCATCGTTTCTATTGAATATCTATGTGGGCTTACGCTGTTTCTTAGTGTGAACTTGATTTCAGACTGTCGAATCATGTTTTGAAATTCAATAGCCGGCGTGCCGCTTACTTCGGGCTCAGAATGGACTTTCTCCTTCCCGGCTGGAGCCGCCCACGGCGCTCCGGTCAGCAGCGCCAGGGCAAAAATGGCGCATGCGATGATGGGACTGCGAGGCATTGTGTCTCGATTGTATGGAGTGCTTGCGAAGCATTCAATGGATTCGGTTGAAGGCAACCGTATGTTTGCAAGGGTCCGCATGTAAAATCAATTTGCAGCGCCTAAGACTTGTGATTGAGGCTGGTAGACGAGAGATGGCAAGCACCAAGGGGAGCAAACGCCAGGTTGATTCGGCGGAAGCGGATGCTGCGCGGCCGGTCAGCCTTAAGCACTTGGCAGCGCATCTGGGGTTAAATCCGGCGACTGTGTCGGTGGTCCTCAATGATGTGCCGGGTCGGACGATTCCGCAGGTTACCCGCGACCGCATTAAGGCCGCAGCCCGCGAAATGAATTACCAGCCGAACCTGCTGGCCAGGTCGCTGCGGAACCGGCGCACGCTTACGATCGGAATATTGGTTCCGGAGCTTGGCGACGGGTATCACACGCAGGTGATGAGCGGCATTGGCGATCAGCTTATCAATGCCGGTTATTTTTACTTCACGGCGCATCACCGGCATCGGCAAAACCTGATTGAGGAATACACACGCCTGCTCATTGGCAGAGGCGCGCAGGGAATTATTGCGGTTGACACGCTGCTGGAGCATCCAATGTCAGTACCGGTGGTGGCGGTGGCCGGCCACAGGCATGTGAAGGGTATTACGAACGTGGTGCTAGACCACACCCACGCGGCGGAATTGGTGCTAAATCACCTCTATTCACTTGGGCACCGCAATATTGCCTTCATGCGCGGCCAGCCGTTCAGTTCCGACTCCGAGACGCGATGGGACGCGCTGGTTACAGTCGCAGAAGAACTAAGGCTCAAGATCGACCCCGACCTGGTGGTTGAGTTGGACCGCGATATGTCGTCGCCGGAGCTTGGCTATCCGGTGGTGCAGCAATTACTCGCAACCGGGAAGATGTTTACAGCGCTGGTGGCCTTTAATGACATTTCGGCCATCGGCTCCATCCGGGCGCTGCAGGACGCGAACTTGCGAGTGCCGGCGGACGTGTCGGTGATTGGCTTTGATGACATCAGTGCGGCGGCTTACACCATGCCGCGTCTTACCACCATTAACCAGCCGCTGGCGGAAATTGGCCGAGTAGCTACGCAGACGTTGCTGAATCGCATTCACAAAACAGCGACGCCAGGTGATGAGATTACCGTGGAGCCGCGGTTGATTACGCGCGAATCGACGGGCCCCGCAGCGAGAACTTAAGCTTAGCTCCAGACGAGTGTAAGGGTAGCGTCTCCGGGAACGCTCAGATCAAGCGCCTTGCCTGCAACACCAAGGGAGACGCGGCGGGCGCGGCCTTCATTGCCGATTACCACGACATGGCTCCCATCGGGATTGAGCAAGGCGACGTGCTCCAGGCCAGGGAGTTCGCCCTGCGACGCAATGACGCGCGCGCCGCGCTGAATGGCCTTGGAGTAGTGTGCGAAGGCCCAGTACATTCCGCTGCGGGTAATTTCGTGCGTTTTGGAATTTCGAGTGACCAAGCCGCCGCACTTGAACGGGCCGATGTTCGGATCGCCGTTTTCGTCGAGCACCAGGTTCCAGGCGACGATGCAGCGAGCCCAGTTCTTCAGAATTTTTGCGAACTCGCAAGACCACTTTGCCCAATCGGTGGCGTAGGCCGGACTGCTGATGTCAGGACCGCCTTCAGTCCAATAGGCATGCTTGGCGGGGAAGGCGTTGTGAACGCGGGTCATGGCTGAGGCGTCACCCATGTATCCGTGCCAGGCGACACCGTCTACAAATTTGCGCAGATCAGGGTCCTGTAACTCGTCGATGGCTCGACCCCATAGATTGTAGTTGTGGTCGAGGATCCAGATTTTCGTATCGATTGAAGCCTGTTGGAACGCAGGCCCCAGGAATTCCTTGATGAAACCAATCTCGTATTCCTGACCCCACAGAGCGGCGGGCATTCTTCCGTCCTGATCAGTGTCTACTTCATTTTGAGAAGTGACGGCGCTGATCTTGACGCCGGCGGCGCGGTAGGCCTGGATGAATTTCACGAAGTATTGTGAGTAAGGCGCAAAGTACTTATTCCGCATGGAGCCGCCGAGCATAGAGTCTCCAGCCTTCATCCAACCGGGAGGGCTCCAGGGGGCTGAAAAGTAGTACATCGTGGGATTAATCTGCTGAGCTTCGCGAAGAGTTGGAAGAATGTAGGCTTCGTCGTGGGCGATGCTGAAGCGCTTGAGTTCGGGGTCGGGCGTGCGGCTGTCATCGAAACTATAGAGAGTCTTGGAGTAGTCGCTGGCGCCCATTTCGGTGCGGCCCAAAGAGAGACGCAGTCCATTTGGCCCGACCAGATCCTGGAGCAGCTTCGCGCGGTTCGCCTGGTCCATTTGGCCGAGCAGGTAGCATGAGGAGTCTGTGAAAGCGCCTCCGAATCCGACTACGCTTTGGAAGCGGGTGGCCGGATCGATTTGAATATCAGCCGAAGCCGAAGCGGGGCGCCACGTTTGCCGCTCGATCTCCCTGAATTTCGTTTCGGGGGTTGTGATCCATGCCCGGGCGTCAGAAGAAGGAGCCGATGCGAGGCCCCAAACGCGACTCTCAGTCGCGCAGAATAATGAGGCAGTGGCAACGGCGGCCTTGCCCAGAAAATCACGACGGCTATTCAATGGCATTGCTTGGAGTTCCCGTATAGTGGCGTTCGAGTCAGTGGACAAACGATTGACCATTACTATACAACATTGAGTGCATCGACCGGCAAGCAAATTCGTTGTCGGAAATCGAAGAAAATTGCGCATGGCGCCATTTCATCCATGGATCGAATCGCAATCGATTTAACCTAGGAGTCACCTATGTCTTCGAAACTGGCCTCCTCTCTGTTACTCGCTCTCGTGATTTCCCTGGCGCTGCCTGCGAGCGCCCAAAAGAAGGGAACTGTCTCCCTCTGGCTCACCACTCCTGACAGAACTTCGCTGCTCAGCCTTCAGAGTCCCGCTCTGCGTTTTGGAAAACCTGCTGCCGGATTGCCAATCATCGAAGTTAATCCAAAGCAGAAATTCCAGAGTATGGACGGATTCGGCTTTGCGCTGACCGGCGGGAGCGCGCAATTGATGATGCGCATGGATGCGCCGCAACGGAACGCGCTGCTGCGAGAGCTTTTCGGGACCGGGAAAGGCGATATCGGCGTGAGCTATTTGCGGGTGAGCATTGGGTCATCCGATATGAACGACCATGCCTTTACGTACGACGATCTGCCGGCGGGGCAGACAGATGTGGACCTGAAGAAGTTCAGCCTGGGACCGGATGCGACGAGTGTGGTTCCGGTGCTGAAGCAAATTCTGGCGATCAATCCTTCGATCAAGATTCTGGGGTCGCCGTGGTCCGCACCGGCTTGGATGAAGAGCAACGATGATCTGAAGGGCGGGAACCTGCTTCCGCAGTATTACCAGGCGTACGCGAATTATTTTGTGAAATACATCCAGAAGATGAGGGCGGAGAGGATTCGGATTGATGCGATTACTCCGCAGAACGAACCGCTGAATCCGAAGAACACGCCGAGCATGGTGATGGAAGCGATGGATGAGGCGCGGTTCATCAGCCAGGACCTGGGACCGGCCTTTCGGCGCGCCGGTATCAGGACGAAGATCATTATTTATGACCACAATTGCGATCGCCCTGATTATCCGCTGGCGATTCTGGCTGATCCTGCGGCGCGGCAGTATGTGGACGGCTCGGGGTTTCACCTTTATGGCGGCGAAATCACCGCTATGACAAAGGTGCATGATGCTTATCCAAAGAAGAATTTGTACTTTACGGAGCAGATGGTGGTGGATAAGCCCGGCGATCCTGCGTTGCACATTGCGGAGCCTGTGGCGCAGTTGATTGTCGGCGCACCGCGCAACTGGAGCCGCAACGTTCTGCTATGGAACCTTGCCGCCGATCCTCAGTTTGGCCCTCACACCAACAATGGCGGGTGCCCAGTGTGCGAAGGAGCCATTACCCTGGACGGAAATAAAGTAACGCGAAATGTTGCTTATTATACGGTGGCACATGCGTCGAAATTCGTGCGTCCAGGATCGGTACGGATTGCTTCAAGCGAAGTAGGCGGACTGGCGGATGTGGCCTTTGTGACGCCTAAGGGCAAAAAAGTGCTGATTGTGGCGAACCCAGGCGATGCTCCGGTAAAGTTTGCGATTGGCTATCGAGGCAAAGACGCATTAACCGAACTGGCTGCGGGCTCGGTGGCGACATACATTTGGCAATAATTGGAGGTGACGATGCGGCTTTTGACGGGCGCGCGGCTGATAGTGGGAACTCTTGCTGGCTCTGTTTTGATCGCGGGAGCGGCGCAGAAGAAACAGCCGGACTTCGGCCCTAACGTTGTGGTCTTCACGCCATCGATGCCTTCGGCGAAGATTCAAAAGAAGATTGATGCTGTGTACGCGGTCCAGCAGCATAACGAGTTTGGAACGCAACGAGACGCATTTTTGTTTCTCCCCGGAACGTATCGCGTGGATGTTCCGGTTGGGTTCTACACGGAGGTGCTGGGGCTTGGATCGTCGCCGGATGACGTGCACATCATCGGCAACGTACACGCGGATGCGGCCTCGCGGAACGACAATGCGACGACCACGTTCTGGAGGGCGGCGGAAGGATTTTCAGTAACGCCCACGGGCGGGACAATGCAATGGGCGGTATCGCAGGCGGTTCCGTTGCGGCGCATGCATATCAAAGGAAATATGGTGCTGAATCAGCGCCATGGATGGGCGAGCGGCGGTTGGTTGTCCGACAGCCTGGTGGATGGCAACGTCGATTCCGGTACGCAGCAGCAGTGGATTTCACGGAACTGCGAATGGGGCAGTTGGACCGGTTCGAACTGGAACATGGTGTTTGTGGGCGTGAAGCACGCTCCGGCGGGAGAGTGGCCGGAGCCTCCGTATACCAAAGTTGCGGAGACGCCGGTGGTGCGCGCGGCGCCGTTCCTGAAGGTGGATTCGAAGGGGAATTACAGTGTTCGCGTGCCGTCTCTACGCAGGGACAGCGTTGGAATTACCTGGCATGGCGGAGAAACGCCCGGGGCATCGATTCCGATTGAGCACTTTTATATAGCGAGGTCGGACCGGGACACGGCGACGACGATCAACGCGCAGTTGGCGAAGGGTAAGGACCTCATTTTTACTCCCGGGGATTATGACCTGAGCGAGCCGATTCGCGTGACGCGGCCCGGTACGGTGGTGTTGGGGATGGGTTTTGCCACGCTGAAACCAACGAACGGAACCGCTGCGATGACGACGGCGGATGCGAACGGCATCATTATTGAGGGGTTGCTGTTTGATGCCGGGCCGAAGGAATCGCCGGTGCTGCTGCGGGTGGGGCCGCAAGGCAGCAAGGCGGATCACAGGAGCGATCCGATTTCGCTGCACGATGTGTTCTTCCGTGTGGGCGGAGCGGGGCCAGGGCGTACCCGGGTGAACTTGGAAGTGAATAGCAACAACACCATCATTGACCATACGTGGATATGGCGTGCGGATCACGGGCGGGGAGTAGGCTGGACGGTGAATACCAGCGACAACGGCCTAGTGGTAAACGGCAATGACGTAACGGCTTATGGATTATTTGTGGAGCACCATCAGCAGTTCCAGGTGTTGTGGAACGGCAATGGTGGGCGCACTTATTTCTATCAGTCGGAGATTCCGTATGATCCGCCGACGCAGGCCAGCTACACGAGCGCTCCGGGAACCGACGGATGGGCTTCCTACAAAGTGGCAGACGACGTCACGTCGCATGAAGCCTGGGGCATGGGAATTTACAGCGTCTTCATCTATCCCAATGTTGTGCTGACCCGCGCTGTTGAAGCGCCGAAGCGGCCCGGAGTGCGTTTCCACCATATCATTACGGTGGCGCTGGGGCATCATGGGGCGATTCTGAACGTCATCAATGACAAGGGCGGTTCCACGCAGATGAACCCGCGCGTTACGCCCAAAGTGACGAACTACCCGTAAAGAAATCGACCCGCAGGTCGTGGCTTGCGGGTCGTTTTATAGAGTGGAGAGGCCGTTATTTAGTTGGCCGTTTCCTGCGCTTCGTGACTGCCTTCATCCGAGTTGAATTTGATAGGCGAGCTGTCATCCTTCTTCACGAGCGGAGTGGTGATGTTGTCGAGGTAATCCGGAGTTCCGGCCACGCGCTCGAGCGAGGGGAAGCGTGGGCCGCCGTGGTAGTCGATATCGGCGGTGGAGATATAGGTATCGGCTTGCAGAATCATGTGAATGGGTTTGGCGCTGGTCTTCGAGTCGCGAATCGCCTGCTTCAGGGCGTCCGAGGAATAGATCTGGCCGTTGACTGCGATGATTTTTTCGGTAGGAGATATGCCGGCCTTGTCGGCGGGGCCATTCCAGAGCACGTCGGAGATGCGGCCAGTTGGGCTTATGCGCAAGCCGATGGAATACCAACAATCCACCGAGCCGAGGTAGCGCGAATACGCGCTGGACAAGAGCCTTTCGGACGGGCTGGGTTTGTCGGTGAAGACGAGCTTGTATCCGCCGCGCTCAATGCCGTCGAGGTCGGCCTTTGGATCGATGTGGTAGATGCGATCGTGGAAGAACTTTGTCCAGTCGTAGGGCAGAACCTGGTTGAGGTCGGCGCAGAGTTCGTCAAAGGTGTAGGGAACGATGAGCGGCCCTGTGTTTCCGCCTTTGGCGAGGAAGATGTGGAAGAAATCGGTGAGCGATTTCTTGTTGTGGGTCTTTTCGCGGATGAGCGTGTCAGCGTCGAGCCAGACCAGCTCGCCTTCCTGGTAGTAGTCCTGCCCGCGACGCCAGTTGGACCACGCGGCAGAGTCCGAGCGCAGCACGCTGGCGGCTACTGCCGTGTCGTCAGTGTTGCGCCAATCGCGTCCGGGCCGGTACTGGAGACGGGCGGCGGACATGGCCAGCATGTCGCGATACTGCGACTGCGACTTAAGCCCGGAGCGCGCTGCGAGAACGTTGCCCATGTACTGCGTCATGCCTTCGTAGACCCACAGCAGACGGCCCCACTGCGGCGTGGCAAAGTCGGGTTCATAGAGCTTGGCGGGACGACGGTATTTGCCGTTCCAGGAGTGCGTGAACTCGTGCGAAAGCAGGTCGGCGTTGTACAGCTCCAAACCGCGCTTGGAGAAGCCCTTTTCGCGCACACCATTGTCGGATGATTGGCCGTGTTCGAGGCCTTCACCGCCGGCAACGTCGGAAAGCGTTAGCAGGAAATGGTATTCGTGGTAGTGATGTGAGGCGTAGGCAGCGCTGGCTTCGCGGACAAGATTGGAAATTTTTTCCAGCAGTTGCGAACTCAAGTTTGAGTCCTTCGGAAAATCCGATACGACGTCGATGTAGTGCTTCGGGGTGATGTCCGGAGCCAGCGCAAACTCGTGGAAGTATTCGCCGGTGATAATGGGCGAATCCTCAAGCTGCTCCACGTTGGTGGCGGCGAACTTGGTCGTGGAACCGGCGGCGGGAACGGGCCATGGTCCTCCGCTGATGGGCGTTAGAGCCGTACCAACGCCCCATCCAGCGGGCACCTTCAGAGACGCCTGGATCGGAATGTCCTTCACCGGGACATGCGCGGGGTAGATCATCAGATGTTCCCATTCGAGTACGGCCATTTTGTGCGAAATCCGATCGGTCATGATGCAGTCGAGATGCGCGTGCAGCATCGTGACGTCCTGCGGAATATCGAGGTGAAACTCGTACATGTTCACATTGTCGCGCCGCCACGGTAGCGGCCTGCCGTTGGCCGTGAAAACGACTCCGACGATATCTGCAACAGGGCCGGAGGGCATGTGCGTTCCGGGAATCCATTCTGGCGTGATGAGGTCGAGCGGCCCGGGCTTCACTGGAATTTCACTATCGGAGTGATAGAGCTTCTTCGGAGCGTCGGTTAAATTTGCCGTTACTTGAATCGGGGTTTGCTGGGCCAGGGCAGCGACTGTAAGCACAACAGAAAAGAGCGCAGCCGCTGTGCGACGGTAGATTGAGCGCATTCGAGGAGGTCCTTCGCTGGGATTGACGCAACTTTTCATCTTACAGCAAAAGGCGACACAGACTATTGCCTGTTGTTGCCTATTGACTATTGTCTGCTTTGGGCAGCGTGAACAAAAATGTTGCGCCGGCGCCAAGTTCGCTCTCCGCTCGAATAGTTCCTTTGTGGGCGAGGACGATGTGTTTGGCGATGGCGAGGCCGAGGCCGGTTCCTCCTGATTCGCGAGAGCGTGCTTTGTCCACGCGATAAAAGCGTTCGAAAATGCGCGGAAGGTGTTCGGACGGAATTCCAGGGCCGAAGTCCTGCACGAAGAATTCAACTCCGCCGTTGCGATCGTGCGCACCCACGTTTACTCGTTTGCCGCTCCCGCCATACTTCACGGCATTTTCAATCAGGTTGCCAAAGACCTGGGTGAGCGCGTCTTCATCGGCCAGCACTGTCGTTTGAGTCGTTTCAGCAGATTCCAGCTTCACATCGAGATCGAGCACCATTCCGGCGAGCGCGTGAATGGCGTCGTCCACCAGAGCAGCGGCGGCAATCGGCCTCACGTTCACTTTGTAATCGCCGGATTCGACGCTGGCCAGCGCGAGCAGGTCTTCTGTGAGGCGGCTCATGCGGGTAGCGTTCTTCAGAATGATGGCGAGAAACTCCCGGGCATTTTCAGGGAGCGCCAGTTCTCCTTCGAGCAGCGTTTCAACGTAGCCGGAAATGGAGGTGAGTGGGGTGCGCAGCTCATGGGATACGTTGGCGATGAAGTCGCGGCGCATCTGCTCTGTGCGCGCCACGTCGGTCACGTCGTGCAGCACGGCCACAGCGCCGCCGCCGGGAGTGGGAGCGGCGTTCACGTCATAGGTGCGACCTGGCGTAACCGAGGTGGCTTTGCTCTTGCCCAGCCGCCCCTTGGTGAGCGCTCCTTCCACGCAGGCCAGGACATCGGGATCGCGCACGGCGTGGACCAGAGTTTGACCCTGCAATTCCGCGCCCGGTGCGATGCGCTGCATCACGGCATTTGACCAGCCGATCCGGCCCGAGGCATCAACGGCGATGACCGCCTCCTGCATGGAATCGAGCAGGGCGGCGAGCTCGCGCTGCTTGGATTCCAGAGCTTCAAAGCTGGCCTCCAGGCGGGCGGCCGTAGAGTTCAGTGCATGGGCAACGTCAGAAATTTCATCACCGTGGCGTTCCTGCACGCGCGCGGCAAAATCTCCGGCGGCGATGCGGTGAGCAAAACTCACAATGCGTTTCAGACGGGCCTCCGCACGTTGCGCAAGGAGCGCGGAAAGAACTATGGCCAGCGCCATCGCGAACAGGGAAGCAACAAGCAGGTCGCGGCGAAGCAAGGGTATTTCACCGGGGAGTGAGGAGTTCATGAAATGACGCAGGATAAAGTCCAGTGTGGCCGTGCTGATGGAGAGCACGGCGACAAAGGAGAGGAAGAGTTTTGTGAAAACACGGCCAGTCATAGTGCAGGGCACAGCGATCAGCATTCAGCGTTCAGTTCGGTACTGCCGCAGACTCTCAGCTAACCGGATTTTAGCTGACCGCTCCACCGCCGGGTTTTCAGCCCTTTTTCGGCAGCTCGAAACGATAGCCGGCCCCGCGCATGGTGATGAGGTATCGTGGACTTTCGGGGTCCTGCTCGATTTTCTCGCGGATGCGCCGAACATACACATCGACGGAGCGCGGCGTGACGAAGCGGGCATCGCCCCACACTGCGTCCAGCAGGTGATCGCGGCTGAAGACGCGACCCGGGTGCCGAGCGAGGTAGTCCAGAAGGCGAAACTCTGTCGCCGTAGTGGTCATTAGTTGACCGCGCACTTTGAGCTGCATTGCGTTCGCATCAATGGTAATGTCATCAAATTCGATCGTGGAAGGCGCGGAAGGCCGCTCAAACCGGCGCAGGACCGCTTTTACCCGGGCCAGGAGCTCGCGGGTGGAGAAAGGCTTGGTAACGTAGTCGTCGGCACCCAGTTCCAGCCCCAGCACGCGGTCATTTTCTCCGGCACGCGCTGTGAGAAAAATGATAGGGATCGCGCTCAAGACAGGATTTTTCCTCAGCCGTTGGCAGACGTCCAGCCCGCTGCCGCCCGGAACCATGATGTCCAGGAGAAAAAGCGCAGGCGGTTGTCGCTCAGCATCCGGAACCATTTCGGGCGGGGTGGTGTAGGCGCGAACCGCGAAACCCGCTGATTCCAGGTGGTGACGGATCAAACGCTGAATATCCGCATCGTCTTCGAGGACGAATATCGTCTGGCTCACATTTTCCTTTCCGCCGCCGGCCGGTCGCTAACTCCTTGCGGGATTCTTCGTCCATCAGTAGAGATACGGATCATCCCGAATTTCAGGATACTATGGGTCTTTTTTGCGCCGATTAGTAGTTTCTGTTATTGTCGGGGCTACCAATTCATCAATGCTGCTTCTGTCCCCCTGATCTGCCGGGATCAATTGTGGTTCGTCCGGTAGCCGAATAGGAATCGAACGATGCCTGAGCCATTGATCCTTTGCATAGATGACGAAGATTTGGGTCTCCAGATACGGAAAGTGGTGCTGGAGCGCGCGGGATATCGCGTGACCACCGCGCTGAGTGGTCCCGCAGGACTCGAGATTTTCTCAAAAAATCCCGTTGAACTTGTGATTCTGGACTATTTCATGCCTTCGATGCACGGGGGCATAGTCGCCGCGGAGTTGCGCCGGATGCGTCCGAACGTCCCGATTATTTTGCTTTCCGCTTACGTCAATCTGCCGCGGGAAGTTGTAGACGCCGTGGACTGCACAGTGGTGAAGGGCGATAATCCTGAAACTCTGCTTAACAGGATTCGAGAGCTGCTTTCATCCCAGCCCTGATACTTTATTAGTATCGACCGCGAGGAGGTCTGGGGAGTGAAGGTCAGTGAGTTTCGGCGAATTCTTCGCCAGGCGCTCTTCGTTCCCATTGTCCTTCTTCTTTTGCTCGCCATTTTCTTCCTTACGCAGCTCGGTCGCTTCGCTGACGCGATGAACGGGCTGCACCGCAGCGACCAGATCACCGCCGAAATCATTGATCTTCAGAAATTGATTTTGGATCAGGAAACAGGAATGCGCGGCTACGTGCTCTCCGATGATCCCGTCATGCTTGCGCCATATACGGAGGGCATGCAGCCCATCCAGCAAAGCTTCTCGAAGATTCGGGTACTGCTGTCAGGCGACAAGGCCCAGTTACAGAGGCTGGACACGCTTACCAGCCGGTACCGGATTTGGCTTGCCCGCGCCCGGCGGATGATAGCCAGAGAGCCAGCGCTGCTCCGCAGTTCGCGCGTGAGCCAGCAAAACAAACAGATGATGGACGATATCCGGGCCACGACCCATGACATGCTGACGGCCGAAGAATCCGAAGGGAAAATCTTTCTCAACGAAGCGCCTTACATTCAGAGAACCGATTTTATTTCGGTTCTGGCGGCTGCTTTGGTGATCGGGCTGGTTGTGGCCATGTTTACGCAACAACGCCTGCGAACCGTCTCAAGAAGTTACGATGCGACGCTTGCGGAGTTGGAGCTGAATACCAGGGAGACGCACGAAAGCCGGCAGCGATTTAAAACAACGCTGGAGTCGATTGGCGACGGCGTAATTGCCTGCGATATCTCCGGGCGCGTCCAGTTTCTGAACGCCGTGGCGGTTGGGCTCACCGGGTGGATGGCCGCGGACGCAATCGGACGGCCGCTTTCCGAGGTCTTCCACATCGTGAATGAGAATACGAGACAGCCTGCCGAAAATCCTGTTGAAAAGGTGCGGAGGCTGAAAAAGGTGATCGGGCTGGCGAATCATACTGTGCTGATCTCCAGGCAGGGGAAGGAATTTCTTGTGGACGATAGTGCCGCGCCAATCCTCAGCCCTGAAGGCAGGATGACCGGCATTGTGCTGGTCTTCCATGATGTGACGGAGCAGCGACGCACAGAAGCTGCGCTGATTTCTGGAGAAAAGCTAGCGGTCGCCGGGCGCCTTGCGGCCAGCATCGCGCATGAAATTCACAATCCGCTGGATTCAGTCTCGAACCTGCTGTTTCTGCTGCGCGATGAGGAAAACCCCGGCAAACGGGTCGAATACCTCCAGATGGCTCAGCAGGAGCTGGGGCGGACGATGCAGATCAGCCGCACCATGCTCAGCCTGTACCGTGAGTCGAAGGCTCCAGTCCCGGTTGATTTGAAGGACCTGATTGAGGGAGTGCTGCTGCTGCTCGAACGGCGCATTATGAACTCGCATATCGAGGTAAAGAGCGAGTTTGACCAGGCATGCATGGTGGAGGGATTCCCAGCCGAACTTCGACAGGTGGTCACGAACGTTCTGGTGAACGCGGTTGAAGCGGCCGGTTCGAATGGCCGCGTGCGCGTCCGGCTGCAGGCAACTCCTGCCGAGGAGTTTCGGGGTGCGGGCGCCATGATAGAGGTGTCTGACAGCGGAGCGGGCATTCGGGACGGCGATGCCCAGAAGCTTTTTCGGCCATTCTTTACAACCAAAGGCGAGCAGGGAACCGGCCTTGGGCTCTGGGTGAGCATGGGGATCGTGCAGAAACACGGAGGGATGATTCGCCTGCAAAACTGCGGCGAAGACGTCTACAGGGGAGCCTGCGCAAGCATTTATCTGCCCGCAAAGACTTTGGCGGGTGGAGGCCAGCGGACCTCCGTTCATGGCTGATGATTTTCCACTGGAAAAATCCGCAACTTTTAGCGACCGCCGGCGTTAAGTCGAAAAGCAGACACTGCAACAAAGGAAGGAATACCGAATGAAGAAATTCCTGCTGTCCGCCCTTGCCATCGCAATTCTTGGAACCAGCGCGGCCTTCGCGCAGGTAGTTGTCCGCGTCGCGCCGCCGCCGCCGAAGGTTGAACATCATCGCCCGGTCCGGCCAGGGCCGGCCTACGTCTGGACAGGGGGCTATCATCGTTGGGATGGAGCCCGTTACGTATGGGTTCCGGGCCGCTGGGCTGTGCCGCCGCACCGCGGAGGCGTATGGGTGGCAGGGCACTGGCGTGCTCGTCGCCGCGGAGGATGGGTCTGGGTGCCGGGCCACTGGCGTTATCACCGGCGCTACTAGAGCACATTGGGCCGAGGCGCACTTTCAGCGCTTCGGCCTTCGCCTAGTCCGATTTGCCGCGCCGCTCACGAAAGAACTCACGCAGCAGCGCGGCCGATTCCTCGCTCATCACTCCTGCCGTCACCGCCATCTGGTGATTGAGGCGCGGATGGTTTAGAACTTCCAGCACCGAGCCAGCGGCTCCGGCCTTGGGATCGCTGGCGGCATAGATCAGACGCGCCAGCCGCGCGTGAATCATCGCTCCGGCGCACATCGCGCACGGCTCCAGCGTGACGTAGAGCTCACAACCGGTGAGGCGATAATTGTTGAGTGCCTTTGCCGCCGCGCGCATCGCGACAATCTCAGCATGAGCCGTCGGTTCCAGGTCGCGCAGAACCCGGTTCTGACCGCGCCCGATTACTTCACTGTTACGGACGACCACCGCCCCAATCGGGACTTCCCCCGCTTTGGCAGAAGCCTCAGCTTCGGCCAGCGCCAGGCGCGCGAATACGATGTCGTTTTGCGGCATTTCGATCTCTATGCTATCGTGTGCGGCATGCGCCGTGTCGTTTACTCCGTCGCCTGTTCTCTCGACGGGTTCATTGCCCGCGAGGACCATTCCTACGACTGGATTCCGCCGGATGAGGATGAGGATTACGGTCTCTCAGAATTTTTTAAGACCCTCGATACTGTCCTGATAGGGAGGAAAACGTACGACATTATGGTCGGCGCGGGTCAGTCGGCGTTCCCTGGTGTGGCCAACTACGTCTTTAGCCGGAATCCCAATCCACCCACAGATAAAGGCGTGCATTGGGTTGCAACTGACCCTGTCGCGTTCGTTGAGGAACTTCGTGACAAACCCGGAAAGGACATTTGGTTGATGGGTGGTTCGACTCTGGCAAAAACGTTCTTCGATGCGTCCGCTATCAATCAAATCAAGCTCGCCATTGTTCCGGTCCTGCTCGGGAAGGGAATTCCGCTGTTTCGTGAGTTCGGCCGCGAGACCGCACTCAAATTGATCGACCACACAAGCTATCCCAACGGAATTGTGCAGTTGTCGTACGAGTGCCTCTAGTACCCAATGGGTCTACGCGGGTTGCTGCTGCGTCATGCAGTGCAGCGCACCCAGCCCCCAAATGAAATCTCCGCAATGAATGCCCGTGACTTTGCGGCCGGGAAATACTTCGGCTAAAGTGTTGAGCGCATGCCGGTCATTGGGATCGTTGAACGTGGGCACGAGGACCAGTTCGTTGGCGATATAGAAATTGGCGTAACTGGCGGGGAGGCGCTGCCCTTCAAAAACTACCGGCGCGGGCATTGGCAACTCCACAATTTGAAATGCATCTCCACGCAGGTTGCGCGCGGATTTAAGCCGCTCGAGGTTCTCGGCCAGGGGAAGATGGTTCTCGTCCTCGCGATTCCGTTCCGTAACCGTGACGATTACGTCTTCAGCGACGAAGCGGGTAATGTCGTCCACATGGCCGTGGGTATCGTCGCCGGTAATGCCGCGATTCATCCAGAGCACTTGCTCAATTCCGAGATAGTCGCGGAAGACGCATTCCAGATGATCGCAATCGAGGCCGGGATTTCGCTGCTGGATTTCGCTCAGCAGGCATTCCTCAGTTGTCAGCAGAACGCCGGCACCATTGGTGTCGATGGAGCCGCCTTCGAGCACAACGCGCTGGCCATTCGCCTCAGGAACCCACTCGCGCACGTTCAGGAGTTCCGCGACTCTCGCCGGAATTTGGTCGTCGAGCTGCCAGTCGTCGTACTTGGCCCATGCGTTGAATTTCCAGTTTGTAACGGCAATCTCGCCTGCTTCATTGCGCACGAAAATTGGCCCCGAGTCCCGCGTCCACACTCGATTCGTCGGCCACTGGTGGAAATGCACGCCGGCGAGGTTTGCTCCAGCGCGGCTTAGAACCCGTTGGGCGCGCCGCTTCGCTTCGGCGCTGTCTACAAGAATGTGAACGTCTTCGACGGCAGCGAGGTGCCGCACGATGTCCGCGTAAACCCACGGGATGGGCTGGAATTTCCCCGGCCAGTCATTCGCATTATGAGGCCAGGCGATCCATGTGGCGGCGTGGCGGGCCCATTCCGCGGGCATTCGGAAGCCGTGTTCGCGGGGAGTTCCGGTTGATTGCCGGGTCATTCTTCACTGCTCCCGTCAAGAAAACGGTTGACGATCGGCGCGTAGGCGTCGATGCGGCGATCGCGCAGGAATGGCCAATTGCGCCGGGTGTCTTCCAGCAGTCGCAGGTCGATCTCACCGATCAGGATTTCTTCCTTATCGTGCGAGGCTTTCGCGACAATGCGCCCGAAGGGATCGGCCAGGAACGATCCTCCCCAGAACTCCAGACCCGCGCCTTCCGCGCGATTTCCACGCACGTCTCCGTGCTCGTGGCCTACGCGGTTTACCGCGCCCACATACACCCCATTGGCGATTGCGTGTGCGCGTTGGATTGTTTGCCATGCTTCATACTGCGCTGCGCCGAACTCTTCTTTCTCGGAGGGATGCCAGCCAATTGCGGTTGGGTAGAGCAAAAGGTTTGCGCCTTGCAGGGCGGTGATGCGCGCGCCTTCCGGATACCACTGGTCCCAGCAGACCAGCGTCCCGATCTTGCCCGCCGCTGTGTCGATCGCCTTGAAGCCGAGATCGCCGGGCGTGAAGTAGAACTTCTCGTAGTAGAGCGGGTCATCCGGAATGTGCATTTTGCGATAGAGCCCGGCGAGCGAGCCGTCGCTGTCCAGCACCGCCGCCGTATTGTGATAGAGCCCCGCGGTTCGCCGCTCAAAAAGGGAAGCGACGACAACAACCTTCTCTTCGCGCGCAATTGCGCTGAGGCGCTCGGTGCTGGGGCCGGGGATGGGCTCGGCAACGTCGAATAAGGCGATATCTTCCCGCTGGCAGAAGTACTGCGCGCGGAAGAGTTCGGGCAGGCAGATGACTTCCGCACCCCCGCGTGCGGCGTCGCGAACGCGGTCCGCGGCCTTGTCCAGATTGGCGTCGGGGTCGGGCCCGCAGCTCATCTGGATGAGGCCGACGCGGAAACTTTGATTCGATGACATAATGTGTACTCTATTCAGTTACAAAATCGCGGCGCGGCAATGACGAACAAAAGGCGCGAACCACGCGGCCCGCGCCTTCCTGGATTTCAGCCGTTGAGCCTATTCGAAGATCAGGACCGCCGCCGCGATGGTGGTTGTCCACAGCCCTCGCTTGTCGCCAACCGCCGATTGTGTAACGTTGGCCGTGCGCACAATCTTGTTGGAAATGCGATAGATTTCCTTCTTTTCGTCCCAGCTTTTGTCGGGGTCGAAATCCACATCGAGCGTGGTGGCCAGCATCTCGGCTGCGAGTTCCTCAGCATATTCGCCCGCCTGTTCCTCGGTCTCTCCAAAGCTGTGATGCTCACTCAGATAGCCATACGCGTTGCGGTCCGACGGGATGGCCACTCCGATGCTTGATGCGACCAGCCGATGCGGTTCGCGAGTCGAGTTTTCCGCAACCACGGCAAACACTACTTCGCCCGGGCTCAGATACTTCAACCCTTCTTTGCGGGGAACCAATTTTGCCTGCGGCGGAAAAATCGAGGAGACCCGAACCAGATTTTGTGCGGCAACGCCAGCGTCGCGCAGCGCCAACTCAAATGAAGTCAGCCGTTCCTTGTGTTTCCCGACGCCTTTGGTAAAGAACAACCGCTTCGGGACCATGCTTTTTCCCAATTTATAATTCCTCCGCTTGCGATGACAGGATATATGAGATGAGAGCGGCGGCTTGTGCCAGTTTCGTGGTCCGCCTTTTCAAATGATAAGACAATGCGCTGTCCAGCGCGATTGCAAACGGCGGAAATTCTTAGAGTATTTTGAGCAACGGCGCCGACTTTCCTTCGGAGCGGAACGGCTCAGGAGTTACCGAGTTTTTTCAGGTCGATTTTTTCGTATTCCTGTCGCTCGATGCCGGCGCGAATCTGCTTCGCAGTCCATCCATGCTTGGTCATGGCGTACGCATAGGCTTCTTCCTTTGCACAGGTCGAGCACTCGGCCCCATGGAGCCCTTCAAAGCAACTGTGCAGGCTCTTGTGCCCGAGCGCGCGATCGCACCGGCAATAGCAGGGAAGTTGATAGATGACGGTCGGGATCTCCGCCGCTTCCTTGTAGACCTTGACCTGCCAGGCGTAGCGAAAATTCGGGCCGCTAAGGTGCTTGCCGGACAGGATGGGAGGAAGAGTGGCGTCTTGAGCGGGGGCGTTGGGGTGATAGGCAGGAATGGCATCGAGCGGGTTCGACCATTGAGCATAGCCGGCGACGGTGATGAAGCCGATGGCCAGAGTCAGAAGAATGCGCTTCATGCCGCATATCCTACAGGAGCCGCAGTTGCGTCAGAAAAAAAAGGCGGCACGAACGGTATTTTGTCCGTGCCGGGAGGCCAGTGACGCAACTTAATAACCTTTTCAGGCAAAGCTGGGAGCACCGCTCAACTCAGCTTGCCTTTCGTTTACATTACATCAGATGCAACTGGTCCACCAAAAGAAACATAATTGTTGCACATTTTCAGAATTATGCAAGAAATTGTTTTCAATTCGTCTGATTGATAGTGTATTTGGGGCCGCGCGAATATGCAAGTCATATACAATCAGCCCGACGGCCGAACTGAGGTTAACCGTTCGGCTAAATAAAATCAGCAACTTCTGTTTACTTATTTGCAATGTCTGCCGAAAATAATCTACCTGCCGCGCCGAATGGCGCCAGAAAATTGTGGAAAACTGCCTTGCTTTTGGCCGGCTCAGGGCTCCTAAGCGGGATCGCCTTCGCGCTCTGGAACCGACGGGAACTAAGTGAAATTCAGAGCAAGCGAAATACACCGGCGACGGCCGAGCCACGCACCGAGGACGAGGAAGAATTTTACTAAACATTCCTGGCGCCGCTCAGGATGTCCTCAATCTCGCCAGCCATTGCAAAGTCCTTGTCGGTAAGGCCTCCGGCGTCATGCGAAACCAGAGCCAATCGCACTTTGTTGTAGCGAATATCGATGTCTGGATGATGGCCGGCTTGCTCCGCCAGCGCAGCCACCTGATTGACGAACGTCATCGCGGCCATGAAGTCTTTGAAAGAGGCATTGCGCACGATTTCTCCCTGAATGAGCGCCCAGGCAGAGAGGGAGGCTAATCTTTGCTGAATATCGGTGCTGCTCAGAACGGGCATGGAATCCTCCAGTAATCCGCTTTTTTACTTGGATGACAGAGCAGCGACGCGCGCGTGATGAGTAATCTCCACCTGAAGGTTTTCCCATAGATCGAGCGGAAGCTCCATGAACACCTTCACGACCTCTGGATCGAACTGCGTTCCGGAGCAGCGAAGAATCTCCCGCTTTGCCGCCTCGAAGCTATTGGCTTTCCGGTAGGGCCGGTCCGAGGTGATGGCGTCCAGGGTGTCGGCGACAGAGAAAATCCTTGCGCCAAGCACAATCTGTTCGCCTTTCAGCCCACGAGGATACCCATTTCCGTCAAATCGCTCCTGATGGCTGTAAACGATTTGCGCGGCTTCCTGAAGGAAGGGAATCTTTCTCAGAATCTGATAGCCGCGGGCACAGTGTTCCCGCATCATGGCTTGCTCCTGCGCATCGAGTTTCCCGGGCTTCAGCAGGATGGCATCAGGAATTGCCATTTTGCCGATATCGTGAAGAAAAGCGCCGCGCGAAACGGTGCGCAACTGCTCGCCTTTGACGCCGATTGCCCGCGCCAAAGCGATGGTATAACCCGTCACACGGCGTGAGTGTCCTTCCGTCTCCGCATCTTTCAGGTCGAGTGCGTCGCCCAGGGCTTCCAGCGTAATGTCATAGGCCTGTTCGAGTTCGGCGATGGCGGTGCGGAGAAGATCTGTCCGCGCTTCAACCAGTCGTTCCAGGCTCTCTCTGTCCCTGTCGTTCTGTTCTGCCGTCCGGCGCTCCTCCAGGATTCGCCGCTGCCCAAGCGCCCTTCCCACACTGGTGAGCAGCTCCGCGGTGGAGAAGGGCTTCAGCAGATAGTCTGAAGCGCCGCTTCGCATAGCGCCTACGATTATGTCCAGTTCGCGAAGAGCGCTGATGACCACCAGAGGGGTCTCAGGGAACATTGCCCGGAGCCGCCCAACCACTTCCGTGCTATCGACGCCGGGCAGCATGATATCCACCAGGATCAACGCGCACTTAGGCTCCCGCTGGAGTTGTGCCAGAGAATCGATCCCGCTGAGCGACAGGACGGGACGGTAGCCGCCCTGTCTCAAGGTACCCGCAACCACGGTCCGCATGCCGGGATCGTCATCGACTACTAAAATGCGTTCTTCCGCCATTCGACTCCGTCGGCGACGCGCCGCTGCTTCCAGGGGGACGCGGCCATCTCGTGTTCTGGAGGTCACGAAGTTCCTCAGCAGCAGCCTGGCAACGCCAATTGTGGTAGATGCGTCCAAATTTACACCTTTGTCCATCTATCGGCAAAGTACCATTTACATTCATTGCACCTATTGGATTTCGCATAGCTACGATTCGCACATAGCTGCTAAATTTGTTCCGGAATGGTACAGTAGCGCCAGAGGCGAAATTTTGTTCGATTTCAGTTCCGACCATCAATTCGCACCCAATTCGGCCAGGGTAGTCGCCCAACGGCAAGAAAAGCAGGGGATCGAAGCGCGGCGGCGCGACATCTTCGACAGTCACCGGCATCGCACATTTGCTCTTGCCTACTACATGACGGGCAATGAAATGGAAGCCGAAGACATTCTCACCGACACTTTTGTCAGTGCCTTCCAATCAGTTGAGGACCCCACGGGGCGCGATGTGGACGCGGCCCTCATTGATCAGTTGCAGCAGCGGTCCTATCTTGAGG
>JBOGMA010000618.1:0-4784 GCA_050746465.1 Acidobacteriaceae bacterium | reverse complement strand
GTCGTAAACCGTAACAATTTAAAATTAAGCGTAGAAAATCTCGGCCTCGCGGGCCAGCTTGGCTTCCTGCAGATTGGTCATGCCGATCACGTCCGCGCCCCAGCTACGGTAAAGATTCGACTCCGCGCGGGTGGAGAACTGCGGGCCTTCCATGCAGACGTAGGTTCCGCCGGACTTGCCCACGATGCCTTCGCGAGCACAGCCGTCGGTGATGGCCTTGGCGACGCTGGAGCAGACGGGGTTGCCGAAAGCCACGTGAGCGACCAGGCCTTCGCCGAAGAATGTGGAGACGCGGCGGGAGGTTCGATCGATGAACTGGTTGGGGATGACGAAGTCGGTGGGCTTGTGCTCTTCCTTGAGCGAGCCGACGGCGGAGACGGAGATGATTTGCTCGACGCCGAGCTTCTTCATGGCGTAGATGTTGGCGCGGAAGTTCAGTTCCGTGGGAAGGATGCGGTGACCGCGCGCGTGGCGGGCGAGGAAGGCGACGCTGCGGCCTTCGAGCTCGCCAAGGATGAAGGCGTCGCTGGGTTCGCCGAAGGGGGTTTCGACGCGCTGCTCGCGCACGGCGGTGAGTCCGGGCATGGCGTAGAGGCCGCTGCCTCCGATGATTCCTATTTCTGCCTGTTGCAAATCGTGCTCCGCTTGGCTGGAGTGTGAGAATCCTCAGTATAAATGGAGGGCGGCGCGCATTACTCCACAGGTTGAGAGGAATTGAATCAAGCTGCCGGTGAGAGGTTGGGCGGGCTGGAGGCGGGCGGTGATGGCGTTGTCGCCCGCGCCCTGCGCACCGACCATCAGGAACTGAAGCTTGCGAGCAAGCGGGAGCGGGAAGCTCTCGCTGACGAAGACCATATTGTCCTGCGTGGAGATGAAGACCGGGCCTTCGTTGGTCTTGTAAATCTGCTCATTGATGTCCGACTCTTCCTGTGGATCGCGGGTGACGCCGGAGTATTGCTGTCCGAGCTCGCCGGCGTACATCTTGGCGAAGGCTGAGGCGGCCTGGGAGCTTTCCCAGCGCGAGAGATAAAGCAGGGCGATGGACGAGGTGGAGTTTTTGTCGGGCGCGGATTTTTTCTGGACGACGTAGTAGATCCCTCCGTTCCAGGCTGGGGTGAGGATGGCGGAGAGCTGCGGGCCTCCGAAGAGCTCGGTCAGCATGCGCACGTCGAGTTCGCCCATCACGCCCACGTCATAGGGGCTGTACTCGGCGTCGAGGAGCGGGTGAACATCGGGCATGGTGAGCAGCGGCGGCTTGACGTTGCGCTCATAGGCGTGGGGATTCATGATTTCGTAGCTGGTGGCGGGCGGGTGGTCGAGGACGCCGGCGAAGGCGCCCTTAGCGCCGCGGTCCTGAAGCAGATCAACTTCGAACTTGAGACCCTCGCGATAGGGGAACAGCAACGATTCCTGCAGCACAAGCGGGGCGCGAGCGAGCACGGGCGAGTCGGCAGTGGAAGCCTGCATGTCGGCCATTTTCTTTACGGCGCCCGGGTTGGAAAGGATGTTGTGACCCGTTGGCTGCAGCTCATAGTCAACGAGGACGGCCATGGCCTGGCCTTCGAGGACGGCTTCGCGGGCGGTGTCTTCCTCGTCGGTCGCGATGTGGTGGCTGTCCTCAGTGACGTTGCGGGAGAGGTCTTCGCTGGTCTGGTCTTCCCACTTTTCGAGGCCGACACGCTGGTCCTGCAGAGCGTGGGTGAGTTCGTGGGCGAGGACAGGCTTCTGCGCGTCGGGAGGAATCCAGTCGAGCAGGTTCACGGTTTTGGTTTTGGCGTCATAGTAGCCGGCGATCTGCTCTTTGAGCAGGCTGACGAGGAAGGGCTGGAGGTGAAAGTCCTGGTCGAGCATTCCGAACTTCTTGAGCACAATTTCGGAGCGCTCCAGGCGGCGGGCATCCTTGCCGTTTTTCATTTTGTCGTCGAGATACTTGACTACCTGCTCGCGCGTGGTGAGACGGCGCTTGACGGGGTGCTCAATAGGCAGCTTGGAGTCGTCGGAAGCGAACTTGAGAATGGTGTCGACGGTGGCGAAGAGTTCCTTGGCCTGTTCGCGAGTGATATGGGTTTCGGGCCTCGGTTGCTGGGCGCTGGGCGGCGGCTGTTGGGTCTGCGGCTGCGGCGGCGCAGTCGTCTGGGCGAGCGCGAGTCCTGCAGTGAACGTTGTGATGATGAGCAGCGCAAAAAGGCGGCGGGTTCCGGGTATGGTCATGCTATTCCCTTCAATTGCGAGACTATAATTTTCTGAGGAGCTTTGCCATGAGTGCCGCACCCGAGATCCTTGCCAATCCCCTAGAGGAGACGCCTTTGTCGCAAATGCGCGGGGCGGGAGCAGCGACGGTCGGCTATCGCGGCGCACTTACCCCGCTGGCGTACAGCAGCTTGGATGCCAAACCCACGGGGCACCCTCAACATGCGGAACTGGCAGCGTTGACGACGGGGGCAGGTATTTTCGACCTGGGCTACATGGAGAGTCTGCGGATTACGGGAGCCGACCGGGTTCGGTGGCTGAACGGGATGGTGACGAACACCATCAAGGCCCTGCCGGAATGGCATTGGAACTACAGCTTGGTTCTGAATCCGCAGGGACGAATCCAAGGCGACGTGAATGTGTACTGCGCGCCCGACACGCTGTTTCTGGAGACGGATCGCGCGCAGATGGGGCGGCTTACGGCGCACTTACGGCGGTACATCATTATGGACAAGGTGGAACTTGCTCCTGTGGACGATGGACGAACGCTGATCGGCATTGCCGGGCCGAAGGCGGCGGAGATTCTGAGCAATCTGGGTGCGGCGGTTCCGGAGGAAGGCGCTTTTGCCGAGGCTCGCTTCCATGGAGCAGAGGTAATTCTGGCGCATGCCTATAGTCCGCTGGTTCCACGCTTTGAACTGCTGGTGGGGGCCGACGCGCTGGGCACGGTTTGGGACGCGATGCGGGACTCACGCGCGGAAGCGTGCGGCGTGCGGGCAATGGAAGCGCTGCGGATTCTGGAAGGGACGCCGCTGTACGGGGTGGATATTCTGGACAAACATTTGGCGCAGGAAACGGGACAAGCGCGCGCGATGAACTTCACCAAGGGATGCTACCTGGGCCAGGAAATTGTGGAGCGGGTGCGGTCGCGCGGGAATGTGCATCGCGTGCTGAAGCAATTTGCCGTTGAGAATGCGCCTGCCGGGCTGGAGCCGGGGCAGACGTTGGAGTTGAACGCCGAAGGGGCGGAGCGGAATCCGGTGGGCGAGTTGACCAGCCTGGCGCATTACGCCCTGCCGTCGTTTACGGGCGCGCTGGCTCTGGGATTTATTCGCACCGAAGCTGTGGAAAGCAAGCTGCCGCTGAGGTACGAGGGCGGAGCGGTTACGATTCTGGATGCGCCGCCGGCGCTGCAATAATCAAGGAGATTATGGAAGAGAAGCCACCTGTATTCACCGTGACGGACCGTCGCAAATTTACGCTTGAGGGCGAGTTGCGCGACGAAAGCAAAGAGACATCCACGCCGGAAGAAACCGCGAGGCCGGCTGAGAAACCGGAAGCGGCAAAGCCGGAGGCTCCGGCCGGGCCCAGGCTGGTAACGATGCCTTCTCCGAAAAAGGACGAAGCGCCAGCCGCGGAAGAGGCAAAAGTGCCGGAGCGGGCAGAATCCGCCGCGGGCGATGAGAAGATTCCCGAGGTGAGCGCGCAGGATGAAGCAGCGGCGCGGTCGGCTTATCAGCGCTCATCGGACCATATTGAAACGATGCTGAGAGCTGCGAACCCGGCGGCGGGCGCTCCTCCGGCAGTGACGATTGAGACGGTGATCCAGTCGATTTATCTCTCCGCCGTTGTTGCGCTGGGTGCGGCAACGGAGCCCGGACAGAAGCCGCAGATCGATATTCTGGGGGCGAGGCAGAGCATTGACATGCTGGGAGCGCTGGAGGCGAAGACCAAGGGCAACCTGACTGAAAAGGAACAGCGTCTGCTGCAAAATGCCCTGTTCGAGCTTCGGATGCTATTTCTGGAAATCACCAATGCGCTGGCACAGCAGGCGCAGCGGCCTCCGCAGAAGTGACGAGCGTTCAGCGGTCAGGGTCAGCGGTCAGGAAAGTGCGGGTTTGTCCGCTTCGCTTCGCTCTGGTCGCTTCGGTCGGGACGACAAACACGGATTGGATTTCGCCACAATTGTGAGGGTGTACCGCCGAGGCGCATGACGGGAGAGATTTTCATTCTGGGGAGCGGAACGTCGATGGGCGTTCCGACGCTGGGCTGCGATTGCGAGGTCTGCACCTCCGCCGACCCGCTCAACCGGCGCACGCGTCCCTCCATTGCTGTTGAGTGGGAGGGGCACACGGTGGTCATTGACACCGGGCAGGACTTCCGCCACCAGGCACTGCGCGAGCACATTCGACACATTGACGCGGTGCTTTATACGCATCCGCATGCCGACCACATTCTGGGGATGGATGACCTGCGGCCACTGAGTTTTCATCGAGAGAGCGGACCGATTCCACTGTATGCCGATGACGCGACGGCGGCGGTGCTGGAGCGGATCTTCGCCTACACGTTTTCTCCGAAGGCAAAGTATCCAACGCGGGCGCGTGTGGAGTTGCGCCGGCTGAACAGAGAGGAGCAGGTGGAGATTGCGGGACTGCGCTTTCAGCGCGTGCCCTTGCTGCATGGAGACCTGGCGGTTGCCGGCTACCGCTTCGGATCGGCAGCTTATTTGACCGACATGAACGCGATTCCTGAAAGCAGCATGCCGCTGCTGGCGGGCGTGGAGGTGCTGATCATTGACGCGCTGCGGTGGAACC
>JBOGMA010000617.1:0-2801 GCA_050746465.1 Acidobacteriaceae bacterium | reverse complement strand
ACTGCATCCGGCCTTCGTTTCCTGATCCACGCGGCAGCGCGCCAAAAAACAACCGCGCCCGTTCCCGCGCCATTTGCGCCGCGCTGCTTATGCCGGTATTCAGCGCGCCCTTTGAGCGCAGCATCGTCTCCACATCGCGCGCCAGTTACTCAAACCGAACATTGCTCAGACTGATCCCGAAGTAACTCGACGCCACATCCTCCAATTCATGCGCCTCGTCAAAAATCACAATGCCCGCTTCCGGCAGCACGCCCGCATCCGGAGCCGCCTTCGCCCGCTGCTTAATAGCCAAATCCGCAAAGAACAGGTGGTGATTCACGATGATCACATCGCTCTCCGCCGCTCTGCGCCGCATCTCGGTTATGAAGCACCGCTCATAATCCGGACACGCCTGCCCCAAACACGCTTCGCCGCGCGCATCCAGCTTGGCCCACACCGCGCTCGCCTCCGGCAGTTCGGATAGCTCGACACGATCGCCCGTTTCCGTCGTCTTCTCCCACTCGGCAATCGCCTGGTATTGCGAAATCTCCTCCAGCCCGTTCAGAATCGGCTGGTTTCGCAGCGCATATAACTTATGGCGACACAAATAGTTCGCGCGCCCCTTCATGTAGCACACGCGCAGCGGCCCCAGCAGCGACTCTAGAAACGGAATGTCCTTAAAGAAAAGCTGCTCCTGCAGGTTCTTCGTGCCGGTCGAAATAATGACGCGCCGCCCCGACCGCAGCGCCGGCAGCAGATACGCCAGCGTCTTTCCCGTCCCCGTCCCGGCCTCCACAATCAGGTGCCGGTTCTCTTCTAGAGCACTTTCCACCGCCCGCGCCATCTCAAGTTGCCCTTTGCGAAACTCATAAGGCAGCTCCGAGCGCGCCAGCACACCCCCCGGCGCAAAAAACTCATACAGCGAGGGCAGCGAAGGAGCGGTTTGTGTGGCCGAAGACATCTTCTCTACAGGATATTGAAAACACCCGCCAGGCTACATCACATTCTGATAGAAAGCGACTTCCTTCATCGGATAATGCTTTCGATTGCGCGTCCAGAGCAATGCCCCGTTCTGCACGGCGGCGGCGGCAATCATCGCATCGGCGAGATCAACGTTATGACTTTTCCGATATTGCCGCATGAAATCGCCCGCCAGCTTACCCGTTTCCTCATCGTATGAAGCGCAGCGTAACGAGCGAAACAGCCGGGTAAGCACATCGTGTTCGTGGGGCAGGGCGCCCGCCCACAACTCAGCCGCAGAAACCGAGGAATACATAACCTCGATTTCAGACTCAATCAATGAGAACCATGCAGCAATCAACTTCCTGTCACGATTACGGGTCACCTCGATCAGAACATCTGAATCAACCACAACCATCATTGTTTGTGGAGTCTCTCAATCCGACCGCTCTTGCGAAGCTCTCTCAGGTACTTCTCCGTATCTTGAATATCATCGCGATCCGCCCGTAATCCCACTAGCGCCCGCATTGCGCTTCGCCGCTCCTCAACGTCCTTCATGTACCGCTCGCGCGCGGCCCGACGTACCAGTTCCGAGATGGTAGTCTTCTGGGTACGCGCCTGCTGATGCAGCACATTCCACAAGCCCTCGTCCAGATATAGTTGCGTTCTCCTCATGATGTATAGTATACATCATGACCGAACAAGCGGCATAAAGATAAAATCAAGTAGAGAATCGCCGGAATAGTTTCGCCAACTGATTGAATCCCATTGAAAACCCCTCGCCAAAAGTCCAGCCGCATCGCTCCGCGTAGAAACGCCGCGAACCCGCCCACGTCCGCCCAGCCCACCCTCGCCATCGTCGGACGGCCCAACGTGGGCAAGTCCACGATCTTCAACCGCCTCACCCGCTCCCGCCGAGCCATCGTAGGCGATGAGCCCGGAATCACCAGCGACCGCATCTATGGCGAAGTCGAATGGGCAGGCCGAACCGCGCGCCTCGTCGATACCGGGGGCATCGTCCCCGACGACGAAGCCCTCATCCCGTCTGAAATCTATCGCCAGGCCCGCACTGCGCTCGACGAAGCCGACGCCATCGTCATGGTCGTCGATGGACGCACCGAGCTCGCGTCGCCCGACCTCGACCTCGCCCGCCTGCTTCTCCGCTCCGGCAAACCTCTCTTCCTCGCGGTCAACAAAATCGACACCGACGCCCTCGACGCCGGAGCCGAAAACTTCCGCCGCCTCGGCATCAAAAACGTCCTCCCTATCTCCGCCGAGCACGGGCGCGGAATCGGCAACCTCCTCGATGAAGTCTTCGCCGTTCTCCCCTCAGCCGAAGAAAAAGCCGCAGAAGAACCCGAGCCCTCTGCGGATGAAGAACCCCAGCCCCACCGCACCCACGGCGAATTCCACCAGCACGAAACCCGTCTCGCCATCATCGGACGCCCCAACGTCGGCAAGTCCACGCTGCTCAACGCGCTCACCGGTACCACCCGCGCCATCGTCTCGCCCATCGCCGGAACCACCCGCGACGCCGTCGATGAAGTCATCGAATACAACGGCCAGCAACTCCGTATCATCGACACCGCCGGAATCCGCCGCAAGGGCAAAACCAACCTCATGGCCGAGAAGCTTTCCGTCGTCATGGCCCGCCGCCATCTTGAGGCCGCCGACGTCTCGCTGCTCATCATCGACGCCACCGAGGGAGTCACCGCCTCCGACGCCACCATCGGCGGCTACGCGCACGAGAGCGGGCGCAGCGTGATCCTGGTGGTCAACAAATGGGACCTCGCGACCACCGGCCGCATGGACGGCAAACCGCCCGCCGACCGCGCCATCTTCGAGCGCCAACTGCGCGCGAC
>JBOGMA010000616.1:0-6418 GCA_050746465.1 Acidobacteriaceae bacterium | reverse complement strand
GATGGAGACGACGAGGGAACCGGCCATGGAAGCGACATCGGAAGGCATGGCGGGGGCGGCGAGTCCGGCGAAGGTTCCGGTAAAGAAGGCTACGGGCCCCAGCAGGTCGATGCCGGAGAGCGTGAAGGCGGTGACGTTGTCGAGAACTATGAGGCCATCGTTAAAGCTTGACTCATTCCCGGCTTGCGCCTGCAGCCGGACACTGCCGGGCTGGCAAGCTTTAAGAGTGATATTGGTGTGCGCGGAGGTGAGGCGCAGAGGCGCAGGGAGCGAATAGGTTCCGGCGGCCAGGCAGATGGTGATGGGGGCGCTCTGGTTCTGATATTTGTCGAATATGGATTGCAGCGTCGTGTTGCCGCTGATATCGGAGGGCGAGACATCGACTGTGCAGCCGCAACTGCATTCACAGTTCGAAGGCGGCCATTGGACGCGGCAGTCGGACGCGGTGGATGGGAAGGTGACGACGCCAAGGCGCGCGTAGTGATGATAGATGCCTTGCGGCGGCGCGGAGGTGAGCTGCTCGATGGAGCCATCGGCGCTACGGGCCGCGAAGATCCAGTAATCGCCGGAGTTGAAGCTGCCGGTGGCGGGATCGAGCGCGAACGAGACGGTGATGCCATTTTCCAGGACGAGCGTGGTGCCCGAGGGCGGGATGGGAATATCTCCGGTTGAGCCTGCTGCGGCGAGGTTGATCCATGGGGTAGTGTTGCCGCTTGAGTCAGTGGAATAGATTTGGCCGGACTGGTCCCAGCGGCGGATTCGGGTGTGAAGTTTGGGATCGGTTTGGCCGCTGGTGAGCGGGAAGTGCGAGGAGACGCTTCCATTGAGTGTGAGCGTATTGTTGGCGGCGGTGACGCCGGTGATCTGATACAACTCGCCCGGCCGGCCGTTCAGCTCGTAGACGTCGTCTATGATTTCGATCCAATCGTTGACAGCGAAACCGAGCACCGAGTCGCGGCCAAGGCTGGCAACAGTGAGTGTGCTAACCGAGCCGCTGGAGGTGGAGGAGCTTCCGATGGCGGAGACGGATGTGGCGACCGAGGCGTTGTCGCGCGACCACTTGAATGTGGGCGTCCCGGAGGGCAGCGGATAGGCGTATCCACCGGAGGGCACGGAGCCGAGCGTGCCGGTCTGATGGATCTGCACGCGGTAGAGCTGGTTTTCCTGGCCTGTGTAGCCGGTGTTGGGCGAGAGGCAGCAGGGTCCGGAAGCGGCATTGGGTACCAGTCCGTTGGTGAGTTGCGCGGCGGGTGGAGCGTTGAGCGCGTCGAAGGCAGGGATATCTGTCGAACAGTCGATCGTGCCGGATGTGTTGCTCAGATCCAGCAGCTTCACCTGCCACACGGTTTGCAGGCGGCCCGTCGTGTCGATGCCAAGGGCCTTGTCGATGAGGTGCGAATCTTCAAGCCAGGTAATATCGCGCTCCCACACGTCGAGGTAGGCAAGAAATGGACCGTTGCCGGAAGGAAGCTTGGCTCCAGGACGATAAGGCTGCTGGGTATAGTCGATAGACGCCGTGGTGCTGGCGTTGGCTGGCGCGCCGGACATTTCGGCTAGCGCGGTGTCCCAGGCCGATTGGTCCTGCGGCCCATGGTTTTCGGCGAGCAGTCCATCGACGTAGAAGCGTCCAGCGCCAATGAAGAGCGCGGGCGCGCCGCTGGAGTCAGTGGCGGGCGTGATCTTGAAGGCGTTGGGCGTGGTGGACGGATAAACGGCGCGTCCCAGGGTGTCGAGCGTGCCGGCCTGGATGCGGCGCGCGAATTCCGACTGCCACTCGTTCCAATCGGAATCAAGCTGGACGCGGCCCTGCAGCATGACGACACCTAGAAAGTTCTTGCGCGGCCTGAATGTGGAGCGGCTGATGTCGAAGCTCATAGGTTTTTCTCAACTTTCATAAAAGATTCCGAACTCGAGGCCCACCGGCATGTATTCCTGCAGGCGGATGCGGAGGTCGGCTTCGCGCAGCGGCGCGAGCAGGAAATGGAAAGCGCCCATTTCGCCGCCATCATCAGCTCCCTGGCGAATGGAGTTGTCGGTTGTGGGTAAAAGCTTGGTGTAGGCTGGATGGCCGTAGCGCAGTGAGTAGAACATGGGCGCGGGCGAGCCGGAGCCTTGTTCGACGCATTGAAAATGGCGAGGCACGATAGGGTTGGCGGGCAGGAAGCTGAAGCGGACGCATCCCTGCTGACGGCGCGCGGCCCAGAGTGCCGCGTTCCAGAGCGGCGGCGAGCTGGAGACATCATCTTCCGTGAGTGCGGCCCAGAAGAGGCTGTCACTGACGAGGCTGAGCAGCGAGGCATAGACCTTGCCGATGACGGTGCAGCCATTCAAGGTGAGCGTTCCGGAGGGTGATGGGACTTTTGTGGTGCTGTCGATGGAAGCGACGATGGCTACGAATGTTGGGTCAGTAGCGTCGATGATGCTGCTGGTGAAGGAAGCGGTGGATTGGCCGTTGAGCCAGATGGTTCCAAGGATGGATTGCTGCACCTGAACGCCGACCCCGGAGGATTCGACGAGCAGCGTGGGAAGACCTGCATAAGCAGGCTGCGGCGTGTTGTCTGACTCAATTGCCCAACCAGGGACGAGTGTGGTGTGCGTGATGCCGAGATGTGTGAGCGCATTCCCGCTGGTTGCGGGAACATGTAGAAGCGCCGATGGGATGGGCGATCCAACTGCCGGTACGTAGGTGATGACAAAGCCGTTGAAGTCGAAGGCGGCTTCTGCTCCTCCGGTGATGGAGATTTCCGCACCGATCTGCAGCGTGGGGCGCGATCCCTCAGCCGCGCGCAGCTCAATGTGTCCGTTATTGCGGACATGGATGGCGAGGCCGGAAGGCTCGGAGTAGATGCTGCTGTTAGTGACTTCGACGACGCCGTCGCCGGAAAGCGCGGCGAGCGCTTCGTGGATAGTCTTGTAGTCGCCAGGGACGCGAACGATGGCCTGCTCAGGCGATGCGGTGAAGGTGGATTCGCGCGGATATTCTCCGCCACTCATCGCGGCGTTGAAGCCATGGTAGAACGAGGCGGAGATCGAGCCTGCATTTGTGCCGGGAGCCACCGCAATGCGTCCGAGGTGCGGATCGAGGGCGATAGCTGTGCCGCTCTTGGGAAGATTGATCCAGGAGCCGTCTTTGCCGGAGAGATCGCAAACCTGAATTTTAGAGGCGTCCTGTAGGGAGCCATTGAGATAGAGCGCCAGGCTGAGACCGGAGCCGTAGTATGCGGCGGGCGCGGTGCCTTGCGTGATATTGCGAATGTCTTCGCAGAGAAAGTGGCGAATAAGACGATCCGGCACGTTGGCCGGCTGTGCGGGAGAGGTGGTTTCCGGCGGCAGGGCTATGGGGTTGTTGAAGAGAGGCATGTCATTGCCGAGCGGACTGAAGCGGAAGCACTGCGGATTGCCGGCAACTGCTGTGGCTGGAGATTGCGTGAGGCTCCAGGACGCAAGTGACCAGAGGAAGATTCCAATGTTGGGAATGTTGTAGCGGCCGCGTTCGCCTGAAATCTGGTTGGAAATGCGGCGCACATCGACTTTGTGCGCAGAGCGGTCAAAGCCGGTATTGGCGTAGGCGCGAGGCTTCCAGCTCCGCAGGTCGGGCGCATAGTGATTGTAGAGACGGATGTGATTGCGGATGCATTGCGTGTCGGCGAGAACGCGGAAGAATTCGACAGCGTGCGCGCCCCATCCGGTGGCATCGCGTGCGAGTTGCTCCATCACCGGCACAGTGCCTTTGCGGCGGCGGAAGCCGATGGTCCCGGCCACTTCGGCGCGTGGGCTGTCCACGGCGGTAGCGACGCCGTGGATGGATTGATAGCCGATGAGGTCGCCAATATAGGGAATCACCCATTCGGCGCAGGTTTCGATGAACTGATCGTCATAGAGCTGGTTGAGATTTTCGGAGACGATGGCGATTTGTTCTTCAACAATGGCGAGCAGGGATTGCAGCGGGCCAAATTCCTGTCCAGCGGACTGGGCGAGCTGCGCGTCTCGCAGGCGGTAGAGAGCGGGCAGCAGATTGAACAGGACCTGGCTCTGTGCGGGATTAGGCGCGGGCGTGCTCATTGCATCACTCCCAGGACGGTGGATTTAGGATCGGGGTCGAGGACGAGGATCTCAGCAGGCAGAGGCAAACCCTGCGCGCTGGCAACCGGCAGATAAGCACAGATGCGCGTAACGGAATCAGAGTAAGGGCGCGGCACCGTAACCTGTTGCGACATCCAACTGTTCCAGTTGGAAACGGTGAAGCCTCCGTTCAACGCGGCAAGGTCGCCGCCCTTGCTGCTCGCAACGGTGTTGAGTCCGGTGATGTTGACGGCGGTGACGCCGGCGACCGCCTGGATAGTGGCTGCAATTTCATCGGCGGAGACGCCTTGGCCGAAGGTGCGGGCCGCGAAGCTGTAATTGCCGGAAAGAGCTTGGATGATGGCGGCCTGCACAGTGGGCTGATCATAAGCAGGGTTGTAGAGCACGTTAGCGGAAAAGCCGAACAGGGTTTCAATGTAGGACTGCACGGCGATGGGCACTTGCGGGTTGCCATGGTTGCGCAGAGACGCAAGCAACTGGACGAGCGTGTTGTCCGTGGGCTGGAGCGCCGTGCCTCCTGCTGCCGCAATGGTGAGGAAAACCCCGCGCGATAGGCCGCTGGGAATCCAGAGAGCATAGGCTTTGGCAATGCCGGCGAAGGTTGCGGCGTAGTTCTGGTAGTCGGCGATGGAGACCGCGCGACCCAGGGTGAGAACGGTTTGCGGAGCGTTGCTGCGCACATCATCGATGGATTGCGGATCGGCTCCGCCGGTGGCAGGCTGCGGATTGGTGACGGCGCTGACGCCAAGCGGACGCTGCATAAGCGTCGTGATGGCTCCCGTGGCGACATTGCCCGCGGCGCCCGACCCTATGCGATAGGTGGCGACGATGTTGTTCTGGCCGGTGGGCAGCGTGGCTCCTTCCACACCATCGCCGAAGAGTACATCGCTCGTGCCATCAGATTGGCTCTGAAGAGTGAAGACCTGTGCGGTAGCGGGCTGCTCGTAAAGCGTTTGCACTTCATTCCATGCGACCCCGCTGGCGCGCACACGCAATGTGCTTTGGCGTCCGTTCGCCGTTGCGGCCGAGACATAAGTGAGCGGCGACTGACGCAGGATGAAATTCTGGTTAGGAGTGGCGGCGGAGCCATTGCCCACGATCTCGGTAACGGTGGCTCCGGCAGTGGCAAGCGCGACGTTCGCGTTCACCGTTGCAGTGGAGCGGTTGTAGCAGTTGATGAGCGGCGATGAAAGCTGGAACTGTGTGTGCGGGACGCTGCTGTTCTGCGAGATGAGAGAGATGACAGACGAGACGAGCGCGCACTCGGAAATTTGTGGATCGCTCTTGGACGGCGGGACCAGCGAGAACTGGCTGAGATAGAGCGGCTCAGTGGTTTCCGTAACGATAGGAAGATGGATGGGATGACCGTGGAAGATGATCGTTCTGGTTCCAATGTGGCGTACGGTTTCTCCCTGCAGCGTGCCGGTGCGTCCGCTGGCGTCGGTGACTTTGAGCGTGACGGGGATTTGTGAGGTTGACCATGCGGGGATACTGCCATCGGGATTGAAGGGCAACGGCGGCGGCTCGATCAACGTGAATACTTCTCCTGGACTAAGCGCCACGCTGGAGGCGTTTTCGTCATCAGGAACGAAGACAAGCGTGGAAACTCCGGCGTTAACGGAGATCTTCTGCGCAGTTCCGGTCACGGCGACGACGGTGGCCCCGATGAGGTCTGGGCGCAGAATTTCGAGATCGAGAAGCGTGCCGTAGAGCGGGTGATCAAAGGGTTGTTCCGCTGGGGTGAGTTGATCGGTCTGCACATAGGCCGCGGTGAGGCGCGGGTTGTAGTTGCTTAGGTCGATGCTTGTGTCCGGCGTGATGCGCGTGATTTTTGCGCTCATGCCAAAGTCGCTGCGGGAGACGGGCGTGACCGTGCTGGCGAGATATAGGTTGATTTCCTGGACTAACTCGCGCTCGATTGGGCCGTGCAGGTCGTGCGAATGCAAAATGATCCAACGGCTCTGTAGGAGCGCGGCCCAACTTCCGTTAACAATTTTGGAATACGCAGAGTCAAAATCGATGGTGGTGGTTGGATTGAGATTGGCCCACTCGGTGTTCGCCGAGTTGAGCAACCCGCTGGCGCCAAGGCCGGTGTTTGTCAGGTCGAGCATCTGCGGGTTGATGGCGTTGTAGCCGAAGAGCGAGGCGCGCTGACGGAAAGCGAAGATCTTCGGGTTCTGCGCGGGAAGCGTGTTGGCAGAGGGAAGCGATTCTTCCCATGCGATCCACGTGCGGTTGTTAGCCGTATCCGCCGTGACGGTCGTGAGAAATTGGATAGTCCACGTAGAGCTGGTGAAGTCGCTGGCGCGTTCGTCGCCTATTAGGAGGACAAGGT